>CALXCG010000007.1 GCA_944386745.1 uncultured Clostridia bacterium
AACATATTTCATATGCTTTTTCTAGTTTTTAAATATTTACATAAATTGACTTTTCGCTAGAAATTTGGTACAATTAAAGGTGAACCAAAAACATTTTATATTAGAGGCGACTGCCTCTAGACAATGAAAGGAGAAAACATTATGAACAAAAATTCACGGGGTACAAACACTTTTTTATTTGTAGTATCAGCTATTATCATTTCACTTGCAATTATAGGAACAGTAACAGGCTCAAAAATAATTGAAAATATTATGAGCATCTTGTTTCTAATTACAACTCTTGGCGTACTTGCTTGTTTAGTTATTTTAGTTATTATTGTAGTGGTAAACTTTTTTTGCACTCAAAAAATATACAAATATGTACTCTACTACTATAACGATATACATTCTTATGAACAGGCAAAGTACAAATCCTATTTTTCAGGGTATTCAGCCGATAGGATGGCTGAAATTGAAAAGAAATATGATGACAGAATTTCAGACTCTGAAAATAGACTTAATGAATGTCTGAAAATATGTCTAGATCATTTTTCACTATTGACTCGCAAACAGCGTCAGACTTTAAGTGATATTATCAAATCCCGTGAGTCCAGCAGAGCGTAATCTGCTGGATTTTCTTTTTATTTAATCTCTTTTTTGAAGAAGTCATCACCTTCTACTGTATACATTTCTATTTCTAAATTATCTATCTTCTTAAATCCATTTTTAATATAAAATTTATGAGCATTTTCTAATACTTTACCACAAGCTAAATAAATAGTTTTTATATTAGTCTTTTCTTTTATATATTCTTCAAAAATATTATATAACTTAGTTCCTATTTCTTTATGTTGATACTCTTTCTCAATATATAATCTTTTTAAAATCCCTTTATCTCCTCTATTTTCAAGAGCAATTGTTCCTATTATTTTATCTTTATCTATTGCAATCCAAAAGTTACCACCATTTTTAATATAGTATTCTTCAATATTTATAATATCTTGTAATTCTCTAAATGGTCTATTTAAAAATTCATACATACAAGTATTTATAAAATCAAGTATTTGATTATTAGAAAATCTATTATTTAGATTTTTATATTCCATGATTTCCATTTTTTATTCTTCCTCTTTAATTATGTTCTTGCTTCCAAAATATGTTGCTAAAAAATACACTCCATAAATTACACCAATAATTAGTGCTGTAACAATAATTGAAGGTAGTAGTTCATCTGGTGATGCTAATACTTCTAACATTGATAATATAAATTTAATTCCAAATATTGAATGTATCATTGCAAGTATTAAAGGCATCATGAAGAAAATAAATATTTGTCTAAATAAGGCTTGGTTTATCATCTTTTCATCACAACCAATTTTTCTCAAAATTGTATATCTTTGTTTGTTATCAGAACTTTCTGTAAGTTGTTTTAATGCTAAAATGGCTGCACTTGCAATTAAGAATACAATTCCTAAATAGATTGCAATAAATATTATAATTGTAGATAATCCTTTACTAGATTCTGTTATGCTGATTTTAGAAGATCCATCAAGGTTTATTCCTTTTTCTTGGATATTTTCAAAAAATTCTGTATCTCCACTTCCTATTAATGTATTTTCTATTTCTTGTTTACCTTCTTCTGTTTCTGCATTATAATTTGCCACTAAAAGGTATTGTTCTGTCCATTCATCTTTAAACTCAAAATTATCTGGTACTAATATAATTCCTGCATTTATTTCAGTTGTTGCCATAAATACAAAACCATCTTTACACTCATTGTATTTTGAATGATATGTTTTTCCATTTATCTCTATATTCGAATTTGCTTTTAGTGTTTGATTTCTTATATCTGTCATTTGATCATAATTGCAAAGTACAATATATTCATCATCATTTAATGTGTATTGTTCTTCTCCATAAAGTTCTGCAATTTTGTTATAGTCTGATATTTTAATTATAGATTCTGATGTTTCATAAGAAAGCATTGGATATTGACTTTTTGTAGTTTCATAATAATCTCCTAAACTATATGCCAAAGTCCATTCTGGTATTGCATAGATAGGAATTTCTATAATATCTTTCAAATTATTCATATCATATCCATTTGTTTCAAGTGTATAACTTACTGGTTTCTTTGAATCTTCTCTTTGTTCTTCTGTATAATATACTGTTTGTTCTGTATATGAGTTCACATAGCTTTCTGGTAAATATGCTGGTTTATATAAGTTTACATCTACTGGTGTAAATTCTTCTAATTGAGAGTCTAGTGCTGATTGTATTGATAAGCTACTAGATAATGCACTAATGGTCATAAATAACATTAAACAAATTATACTCATACTAGCTATATTTGTATTAATTTTGTTATTAAGTTGCCTTAACACAAACATGTTTGTTCCTTTTAAGTAAATGTTTTTTCTTGTTTGTATAATTCTTAATATAAATCCTGATAGAGACCAGAATATTCCTACTGTTCCTACTATTCCCATTAAAATTGGTTTTAATAGTTCTTCACCTGTTTGTAGCTCATGCACTCCACCTGTTACTAAGTAATAAGCATATCCTAATAATACGCTTGATACTAAAAATACAAGTATTGATATAATAGGATTTTTCATTTTTACTTTTTCATTTTTTCTTACAGCTGTTAATAAATTAATTAATTTGTATCTTGAAATTGTTAATGTGTTAAATATAATAACAGCTATATACATTACTGCAAAATATATGCAAGTTTTTATACAAGCATCTTTTGAAAATACAAAGGTAAATTCAGTCATATCTGCTTCAAATAGTTTTGCTACTAATATAGACATAAATTGTGATGTAAATACACCTATAAAGATACCTACAACTAAAGATAAGATTCCAACTAATATTGTTTCTAATAATATAATTGTAGATATTTGTCTTCTTCCCATACCTAGAGTCATATATATACCAAATTCTCTTTTCCTTCTATTTATTAAGAAGTTGTTTGCATATACGATTAAGAATCCAAGTACAATCGCAATAAATACAGAAATCATCCCAATCAGTTGTACCATTAATTGTATCATTGACCTTGTTGACTCAGATACTTCAAGCATTGCTTGTTGGCTGTCTAAAGAGTTAAACATATAGAATATTGCTACACCTAATACTAATGTTAAAAAGTATATAGCATAATCTTTAAAACTCTTTTTCATGTTTCTTATAGATAGTTTAAATAACATCGTTCAAATCACCTCCAAGAAGTGTTTGCACCTCGATTATTTTTTCAAAGAATTGTTTTCTTGTATCTTCACCTTTTATAAGTTCATTGAACAACTTTCCATCTTTGATAAATATGATTCTATCTGCATAACTTGCCGTGAAAGCATCATGGGTAACCATTAATATTGTTGCTCCTAAGTTCCTATTCAAGTTGTCAAAACTTTCTAGAAGTTGTCTTGCAGATTTTGAATCTAATGCTCCAGTTGGCTCATCTGCCAAGACCATTTTAGGATTAGTTATTATAGCTCTACTTGATGCTACTCTTTGCTTTTGTCCTCCAGATATTTGATATGGATATTTGTTTAATATTTCTGTGATATCTAATTTTTCTGCTACTTCTTTTACTCTTTTATCTATTTCATGTGGATTTACTTTTTGAATTGTTAATGCTAATGCAATATTTTCATAGGCAGTTAAAGTGTCAAGTAGGTTGAAATCTTGAAATATAAATCCTAATTCTTCTCTTCTGAATTTGTTTAATTTGTTTCCTTTTAACTTTGTTATATCTTGATTATTTATAATAATTTTTCCTGCAGTGACTCTGTCTATTGTTGAAATACAGTTTAATAATGTTGTTTTTCCAGAACCTGATGCTCCCATTATTCCAACAAATTCTCCTTCTTCTATATTGAAACTAATTCCATCAATTGCTTTTGTTAGATTTGATTTGTTTCCATAGTATTTTTCAATGTTTTTCACCTCTAATACATTGCTCATTATAATTTCTCCTTTCCTATGTTTTATCTATATTATAAATCATCTTCTAAGTCTTTGCTATTTTTTAATCTTACATTTGTATTACAATTTTGTAAGATATAAAAAAAATAGAGAATAACACATATGCTACCCTCTAGTTTTTCTCCCAACCACTGCAAATCTTCCATCTTCTACATGATACGAACATGTAGATAATGTAATTAGTTGGTCACCAAATTTCGCTGTTTTATCAATATCATATAATGATGCTTTTTTTGCATTTTTTACAAATTCATCGTATTCCGCTTCTGAATTTGCATTTACAAAAAAATAATATCTAAAAACATTTTTCTCTGTTTTATAATAAACTCTTGATTTAAAAGCTGAAATAATTTCATACTCTGCATCTTCTTTATTTGTTGTAAAACGAATAATTGGATGTTCTTTATAAAACTTTTCTTTTGCATACTTTAACAATTCTTGAAACATTGTTCCATTATTTAAATTATGTCCATATATCAGGAGATTACTACTTGGTATTGACCAATCATAATCTTTTGTTAAAAATATAGAACCATTTTTAGATTTTTGTTTTTTATAGTTATGAGTCATGTAATATTCATTATCTGTTCCCTGTAATACTGGATAATTTATGCTTGTTCCTTCTATTTCTAGCCATCCAACAATATCAGAATTTTCTTCTTGAAGTTTTTGTACTTTTAATATTCGTTCAGTTTGTTGATTAATTGTTTCTTCTATATTTTCTTGTGTAGTTATATTCGCTTCTTCTGTTGTTTCGTTTGCTTCTTTTACTTGATTTTCATCTATTTCTATTTTGTCTAATAATTGACTTTCTTGTATAGCTTGTTTTTTTGATAATAAATTATTTGCAATGTATATAATTGATAGAATAATTAATAAAGCTAATATAGTGTATATTGAATAATATATAATTCTTCTTTTGGTTTTAGAAATCTTTTTCATTATTTTCACCAATATAATAAAAGAATAGACATTTAGCCTATTCTCTTATATCCTTCTTTTTCATGAATAAAATAACCGCTAACGAGAATAATATTGTACATAATGCAATGCCTAAATAATTTTCTACACCTGTTTTTGGAGTTTCATCTTTTTGTGGTGTGTTTTGGGTATTTTCAACTTTAGAAATTTTTGCATAAATACTTGTGTCTGTGTCTATTGTTTTACTAAAATCAAATTGAGTTGTATATTCTGCATCTGTATAGAAACCATCTATTTCATAGCCTTGTGCTATTGTAATATGAGATTTTAATAAATCTGCTGTAATAGTTTCTCCTTTATCTACTGTTATTCTATTTACGTCATTATTTGCAAATATAGTTACTATAACTTTTTGACTGTCTGCATTAACAGTTACTTTATCTGGTATTGATGTTTCTGAAATTACATTGTCATTTGCATCTGTTAATACTACAGAGTCTTCTGTTAATACAACTTTATTTGTTGTGTTAGCTGTATTAGTTATAGTGAATTCTGTAAGACTACCATTTTCTGCAACTCTGACTACATTTTCATTTGTATCAGATTTTAATACCCCATTCATTACTAAAGTTGGATTATTGGTTGCAGATGCTCCTTTGTCTATTTCTATACCATTATTTGCACCTGTTCCATTATATCCTAAATGTAAATCCCTTACTTCGATTGTACCACCATTAGCTAGTACTCCTCCGTATCTAAATCCTGTAATTGAAACATTGTCTAATATTACAGTTGCTCCATCATATGATTGCACACCATATTTTGGTCCATTTTGTAAATTGATATTTTTTAATGTAAGTTTACCTTGAGAAAATTGTGCAGTAAACATTGTTTGGTTTCCTGATGTTGATGTCCAATCACTTGAACCTGTAACTGTATATCCATTACCATTGATTGTTAATTCTTTTTGGATTACTATAGGTGCTGTTACTGTTATGTTGTTTTGTAATGTGATTGTTGCTCCTGAATCTGCACTTGATATAGCACTTAGTAAAGAACTTTCATCAGTAATTGGTGTTGCAGCTTGACTTAAGTTTGGACTTATTAACATTAATGCAAAAATTGCAATTAAAAATACTATTAATTTTTTTGTATTTTTCATTATTACACCTCCTTATTCAATTTTATTTTATCCTCTTTTTATTTTTTTATTTAATTTTCGACAAAAATTCCAAATCAAATTTTTCCAAAAAAAATCACTTCAATAAAAAGTAATAAAATTACTCTTTTATTAAAGTGATTTTTTGTATATAAAATAATATTTAAAAATTCAACCTTAAGCTCCTGTTATTATGAAGTATATAACTCTTGCAACTACAATTGCTCCTAATGTTGCAGCTATTGTAATTAAAACTGTTGCTGGCATACTCAATCTTTTTGTTTCTACTTCTTCATTGTTTACCTTTTTGTCTTCAACATTTTTTTCTTCTACTTTTTTCACTTCTTCTTCCATTGTACATTTCCTCCTTCGTTTATTTATTTTTACTTATTAACTTTAGTTTTTTAAATTTAGTTTTTCTAATTTTTCTTCATTTTTTATGATAGTCATTATTATCTGTACTGTTTTTTCTAAATTATCATTTTTTAAAACATAATCATACAAACCAATTCTTGATTCTTCATAATCAAAACGATTTAGTCTTAGTATTACTTCTTGTGGACTTGGTTTGTCAATTCTGTTTTCAAGTCTTCTTTTTAATTCTTCTTTAGGTACTCTAAGATATATTGTTACTATTTTTGTATCTTCCTCTAATAATTCTTTTAAATGTTCTGTTCCATTAACATCTATATCTTTAACTATTATTTTTCCACCATTAATTTTTTCATTTAGTAGTTTTCTTGATGTACCATAATAGCAATTGTGATGAATATCATATTCATAAAATTCGCCATTTTCTATCATTTCTTCAAATTCTTCTTTTTCTACAAAATGATATGTGCCTCCTTCAACGTCTCCTTCTCTCATAGGTCTTGAAGTATATGAAGGAAGTGATTCTACATTTTCCATTCTTTTTATTAATTCTTTTTTTATTGTGTCTTTTCCTGCTCCTGATACTCCAGATAAAATTACTAACATATTGTTACCTTTCCTTCCCCTTTTACAATTAAATAATTATTCTTCATCTTCTTGATTATTATCTTCTATAATTGTTACTTTTCCTTCTGCAATTTCATTTGCAGCTAAAGTAACAGGCGAATCTTCTTTCACATGTGTTAATGGTTCAGCTCCTGCTGCTATTTGTCTAGCTCTTCTTGCTGTTGCAATTACTAATTCATATCTATTTTGTGCTTTTGTTAATAATTCTGTTACTGTTGGTTTAACAATCATTTAACTCATCTCCCATAAAAATTCTAAATATATATCAAAATATTTATTCAATATTTTAATTTTTATTAACTATTACTATTATCATCTTGTCCAGTTTTATCTATTCTATCTCCTACAGTTTCTGGTTGAACTGCAGATAAAATTATATGTCCTGAATCCATTATTAAAACTGCTCTTGTTCTTCTTCCACATGTAGCATCTATTGCTGTTTTATTGTCTTTTGATTCTTGGACTAATCTCTTTATTGGCGCAGATTCTGGGCTAACTATTGCTACTATTCTATCTGAAGAAACAATGTTACCAAATCCAATATTTACTAACTGCATATAATCAATCCTTTCTACTCAATATTTTGTACTTGTTCTCTAATATTTTCTAATTCTGTTTTAATATTAATTACACCATTGGTAATTTCAAGGTTGTTAGCTTTTGATCCTATTGTATTTGTTTCTCTATTCATCTCTTGAATCATAAAATCTAATTTTTTTCCTACTGCTTCTTGAGATTCTTTTATTTGCTTTTCGAATTGAAAAATATGACTATTTAATCTGGTGACTTCTTCTTCAATTGAACATTTATCAGCATAGATTACAACTTCTTGCGCTAATCTTGACTCATCAATTTCTTTGTCTTTAATTAGATTTTTAATTCTTCCTTCTAATTTTACTACATATTCTTCAATAAGTCCAGTAGAAAGTGAAGATATTTCTGTAACTTTTTCTTGTACTTTATTTATTCTGCTTAGTAAGTCTTCTGATATTCTCTTTCCTTCTGTTTCTCTCATTGAAACTAAATTAGTTGTTGCATCTTCTACTGTTTTTAATAGTTCATTTCTAATTGTATCATCATCTTCTACGTTTTGAACACTTAAAACATCTGGATATTTTGTGATTTCTGTAACTTCAATATTTGATGATAAGTTTTCATGCTCGGCTAGTTTTCTTAGCTCATCTATATATGCTTTTGCAATTTCTGTATTTATTTTTATTTCTTTTCCTTTTATTGAGTTGTTTTCAAATGTTACAAATACGTCTATTTTTCCTCTTTTGATTTTTTCTGATATTTTTCTTTTTATATCTTCTTCTAAATAACTTATTTGTTTTGGCATTTTTACTGAAATGTCTAAATAACGATGGTTTACACTTTTTATTTCTACTTGATATTTTCTTTCTTCAACTTCTAATTCTGATTTTCCATATCCAGTCATACTTTTTATCATTTTTTATTCCTCTTTTTCTATTTTTTTATTGTTTCTTCTTTTTTAGTTGTTTTCTTATTAGTTCTTTTCCTTGTTGGCTTTTTTTCAGCCTTTTCTTTTACTACTTCTTCTTTCTTATCTTTCTCTTCAGTATTTTCTTTTTTACTATTTTTAGTTTTTTTCTTTACCTCTTGCTTGCTTTCTGTATCTTTTTTCTTTTTGCCTACTTTTGCTGATTTTGGTTTGTGTTGAATCTTCTTTTTTTCTTCTTCTGATGGATTTTGCTTTTTAGCTTCTTTTTTTACTGGTTCTTCTTTTTTTATAATTTCTGATATATCACTTAATCCTTTTAGATATTCTCTTCTTCCTTTTGTATATAAAACTATTGATTTTAGCACAAAATATGTTGCAACTGTATATGAAGATGTCAATATGTAAAATTGAAATTGATATTCATATCTTGTGATTATATGTATTATAAGTAAGCTGTGGAATGTTAATACTAAAAATTCAATTGCTGTAATTGCAAGTGTTCCACTATCTTTTTTGTATGATACTTCTAGTAATATTAAACTAATTAATAATAAAACTCCTGAACATATTTCTATTATATTTACTAGATTATCTTGATTAATTTTATCATATGAATAATTTAAAATAGCAAAATATACCATTACAGCTATTGCAATTATTAGATTTGAAAATATTTTTTTCAATATTTCTTGTGATATTTCTTTTGGTATTTTTTTGTTTTTTCTTTCTTCTTCTAGCTTTTCGACTGCTATCTTATGTTTTTCCATGATTTATAAATTTTCCTTTCTTAATTTTCTAGTTCATACATAATAATGCTTAAAACATTTAATGCAACTGTTTCTGTTCTCAAAATTCTTTTTCCTAGAGTAATTATTTTTGCTCGATTTTTTTCTAGAGCATTTATTTCTTCTTTATCTATTCCACCTTCTGGTCCAATTACAACTGCTATTTTGATTTTTTCGTTATTTGCATTATCATTTTTTTCTTGATTATATTTTTTCAATAATTTTAATTCATTCTTTAATGTGTTTTCTTTTTCTTCTTCATATGCAACTAGAACTGTATCATAATCTTTGATTTTTTCTGATATTTCTTTTAGATTTTCTATATTGTTGATTTTAGGTATATAATTTCTACCACATTGCTTTGCAGCAACTTCTGAAATTTTTTGCCATCTTTCTATTTTTTTAGTCTTATCTTTTTCTTTTAATTTTACTACACATCTTTTCATTTCAATTGGTGTAATATCATGTACACCTAGCTCTACCGATTTTTGTATTATTAGCTCCATTTTATCTGCTTTTGGAAGTCCTTGAAATATGCTAACTTCTATATTTGATTCTACATTTGTTTCTAATTCTTTTAGTATTTTACATGTTATTTCATTTTCTTCTATATTTGTAATCTTGCATAAATAATCTTGTTTTGTATTTTCATTACATATAGTTATTTCATCTTCTATGTTTTTTCGTAAAACTTTTTTTATGTGATTTACGTCTTTATCTTTTATATAAATTGTATCGTTTTTTATTTGATTGTTTCCTACAAAGAATTTAGGCATTTTCCTCTCCTTTTTATGTTCTTTATTATATCATAATTAAATAAAAAAAGCTAGAATATTGTACAAATAATTCTAACTTTTTTACTCTATTTTATTCTATTTATTAATAATTTTCAGCTTTGATTTCAAAATATGCTTTTGGATGAGAACATACTGGACAAATTTCTGGAGCAGATTTTCCAATTACTATATGTCCACAGTTTCTACATTTCCAAATTCTATCTCCGTCACGGCTAAATACTAATCCACCTTCAACATTTTCAATTAATTTTTTGTATCTAGCTTCATGTTCTTTTTCAATTTCACCTACAGCTTCAAATAGGTATGCAATATGGTCAAATCCTTCTTCTTTTGCTTCTTTTGCCATTCTGTCATACATATCTGTCCATTCGTAGTTTTCTCCTTCTGCTGCTGCTTGTAAGTTTTCTAATGTTGATTTAATTTCTCCACCTTGTAATAATTTAAACCATAATTTTGCATGTTCTTTTTCGTTATTAGCTGTTTCTTCAAATATTGCTGCTATTTGCTCATATCCTTCTTTTTTTGCTTTACTTGCAAAGTATGTGTATTTGTTTCTTGCTTGTGATTCTCCAGCAAATGCCTCCATTAAATTTTTCTCTGTTTTTGTTCCTTTTAGTTCTTTTTCCATTTATAATTCCTCCTTTAATTTTTATTTTTGTTTTATATTTTTCATGATATATCTTATCTTCTTTTTTGCATTCTGTCAATATCTCTCTGGGTTAAATTCTATTCATCAATAGTTGAAATTCCAAGAGTAATTTCTTCTAAAACATCTAAAACTGCTCTAACAGTATCTAATGCTGTCAAAGTTGGAATATTATTTTCTGTTGCACATCTTCTAATCAAAGTTCCATCTGTTTCTTGGTCTATTGAGTCAATATTTCTTGTATTAATAACATAGCTCACATAACCTTTTCTTAAAGAATCTAAAATTTCTTCACTACCCTCACTAATTTTCTTTTTTACTCTTGTTTTAATTCCATGTTCTTTTAAAAATTTGGCTGTTCCTTTTGTTGCCTCTATATTAAATCCTAGGTTATAGAATCTTTTGATTAATGGCAATGCTTCTTCTTTATCTTTATCTGCAATTGTTACAAAAACCGTTCCATAATTTGCAAGTTTGACTCCTGAAGATTGTAGTGCCTTGTATAGGGCTCTTGTTAATTTCTTATCATATCCGATTGCTTCTCCTGTTGATTTCATTTCAGGAGAAAGTGTTGCATCTAAACCTGATAATTTTGAGAATGAAAATGCTGGTGCTTTTACATACCATTTTTCTTTTTCTTTTGGATATACAACATCAATTCCTTGTTCTTTTAATGATTTTCCAAGCATTACTAATGTTCCAATATCTGCTAAAGAATATCCGGTTGATTTTGAGATAAATGGCACTGTTCTTGATGACCTTGGATTTACCTCTATAACATATACATCTTCATTTTTATCTACAATAAATTGAATATTGTATAATCCTACAATTCCAATTCCTAATCCTAATTTTACAGTATAATCTAAAATAGTATCTTTTGCCTTTTGACTGACACTAAATGTTGGATATACACTTATACTATCTCCTGAGTGTATTCCTGTTTTTTCAACATGTTCCATAATTCCTGGTATAAATACATCTTTTCCATCACATACTGCATCTACTTCTAATTCTTTTCCAGTAATGTATTTATCTACTAATACTGGTTGTTCTGTGTTGATTTCAACAGCTGTTTTTAAGTATTTTTCTAAAGCTCTTTGATTAGAAACAATTTGCATCGCTCTTCCACCTAATACATAACTTGGTCTAACTAATACTGGATATCCTATTTCTTTTGCAACTTTTATTCCATCTTCTATATTAGTTACCGCTTCTCCTCTAGGTTGTAGCAATTTTAGTTCTTTCATTACTCTTTCAAAAGCATCTCTATTTTCCGCCTTTTCAATAGCATTTACATCTGTACCTATTATTTTCACGCCTAATTTAGAAAGTGGCCCTGCAAGATTAATTGCTGTTTGTCCACCTAATGCTGCAATTACACCTTCTGGTTTTTCTAAGTCGATAATATTCATAACATCTTCTACTGTTAATGGTTCAAAATATAGCTTATCACTTGTTGTATAATCTGTTGATACAGTTTCTGGGTTATTATTAATAATTATTGCTTCAAATCCCGCTTCTTTAATAGTTTTTACAGCATGGACAGTCGAATAATCAAATTCCACACCTTGACCAATCCTAATTGGTCCTGCTCCTAACACAATTATTTTTTTCTTATTACTTACAATTGATTCGTTTTCCTCTTCATATGTTGAATAGAAATATGGTACATAACTTTCAAATTCACTACTACAAGTATCTATCATTTTGTATACTGGATATATGTTATGCTCTTTTCTTAACAGATAAATATCTGCTTCTTTTTTCTTCCATACTTTTGCAATATATTTATCACTAAATCCCATTTTCTTAACTTCTTTTAGAACATCTATATTTCCAACATTTTGAGCTAAAACTGTTTCTTCGTCTACAATATTTTTGATTTTTTCTAAGAAAAACATATCAATTTTAGTTGTATCATAAATTAATCCTAAATCAACATTCCTTCTGATTAGTTCTGCAATAGCATAAATCCTATCATCTCTTCCATCTTTTATATATGTCATCATTTCTTCTGTTTCCATCTTATCAAATTTCTTATTATAGATATGACATACTCCTGTTTCTAGTGACCTTACTGCTTTTAATAGGCTTTCTTCAAATGTTCTTCCTACACTCATAACTTCACCTGTTGCCTTCATTTGTGTACTTAATTTATTTGAAGCAAGTGTGAATTTATCAAATGGAAATCTTGGTATTTTGAAAACAACATAATCTAATGCTGGTTCAAAACTTGCAGGGGTATTTGCTAATGGAATTTCTTCTAATCTCATACCTACCGCAATTTTGGCTGATACTCTTGCAATAGGGTATCCACTAGCTTTTGATGCTAATGCTGATGAACGAGATACTCTTGGATTTACTTCTATTACATAGTAATTAAAAGAATGTGGATCTAAGGCAAATTGTACATTGCATCCTCCTTCTATTTTTAATGCTCTGATAATTCTTAATGCGCTATCTCTTAACAATTGATATTCTTTATTAGTTAAAGTTTGGCTTGGTGCTACAACAATTGAATCTCCTGTATGAATTCCAACTGGGTCTAAATTTTCCATGTTACAAATCGTAATTGCTGTATCATTATGGTCTCTCATCACTTCGTATTCGATTTCTTTATATCCTTTAATACTTTTTTCTACTAATACTTGATTTACTGGAGAAAGTTTTAATGCATGTTTAATTAACTCCTTCAATTCTTTTTCATTGTCTGCAAATCCTCCACCTGTTCCTCCTAATGTAAAAGCAGGTCTTAAAACAACTGGGTATCCTATCTTTTTAGCTGCTTCTATTCCTTCTTCTTCTGATTCTGCAATAATAGATTCTAATACTGGTTCTCCTAGTTCTTGACACAATTCTTTGAATTTTTCTCTATCTTCTGCTTTTTCAATACTTTCACTGCTTGTTCCTAAGAGTTCTACTTGACATTCTTGCAAAATTCCTTTTCTATATAACTGCATTGCTAGATTTAAGCCTGTTTGCCCTCCAATTCCTGGCAAAATTGCATCTGGCCTTTCATATCTAATGATTTTTGCTACATATTCTAATGTTAATGGCTCCATATATACTTTATCTGCAATTGCTGTATCTGTCATAATTGTTGCTGGATTTGAGTTTACTAATATTATTTTGTATCCTTCTTCTTTTAATGCTAAACATGCTTGTGTTCCAGCATAGTCAAATTCTGCTGCTTGTCCTATTACAATTGGTCCAGAACCTATAACTAATACTGTTTTTATATCTTTTCTTTTTGGCATTTTATTTCACCTCCATTAAATTTATAAATTGGTCGAATAAATATCCACTATCCTGTGGTCCCGGACTACTCTCAGGATGATATTGAACACTAAACACCTTATCCTTTTTACACTCCACACCCTCAATTGTATTATCTAAAATATTCTTATGAGTAGCCACTAAACCTGTTTTTTCTAAAGATTTCTCATCAACTGCATAACTATGGTTTTGGCTCGTAATTTCAATCTTATCTGTTTCTAAATTTAATACTGGATGGTTTCCACCTCTATGTCCAAATTTTAATTTATATGTTTTTGCACCATAGGCTAGGCTTATCATTTGATGTCCTAAACAAATTCCAAATATAGGGTATTTACCTCTTAATTCTTTTACTAGGTTTATTACCTCTTTTACGTCTTCTGGATTTCCTGGTCCATTTGACAAAAAGATTCCATCTGGTTTTAAATTCTCAATTTCTTTTGCTGTTGTATTATATGGCACAATTGTCACATTACAACCTCTTTTATTTAAACTTCTTACTATATTTAACTTAATTCCACAATCTACTGCTACTACATTATATTTATAGTTTGCAGTTCTTGAATACCATTTCTTTTTGCAACTTACTTTTACTACTGCATCTTTTGGAATATCATATGCTTTTAATTTTTCCAACGCATCTTCTTTACTTGTTGTAATATCTGTAATGATTACTTTTCTACTTCCTTTATTTCTGATACTTCTTGTTAATTTTCTTGTGTCTATACCTGATATTGCTGGTATATCATTTTCTTCTAAGTATTCTGATAATGTTTTTGTATATCTAAAGTTACTTGGTAAGTCATTATATTCTCTTACTACCATTCCTCCGATTGTTGGTTGTATTGTTTCATAGTCTTCGTCTGTAATTCCATAATTTCCGATTAGTGGATATGTCATTACTACCATTTGATATGTGTATGATGGATCAGAAACAATTTCTTGATACCCAACCATTGATGTGTTAAATACGATTTCACATATTGCTTCTTTGTCTGCTCCGAATCCATATCCTAAATATTCTTCTCCATCTTCTAGTACTATTTTTTTGTTAAATGCTTTCATTTTTGTCTCCTTTCTTCTTTTTATTACTCAGTTTTCTTATTTTTGAGCACAAAAAAATAAGGAATAAATCCTTATTTAAAATGTAAAAGTTATTAAATTAACTATTAAGAAAATAGCTGAAATTGTTATTAAGTTACTTTTTCTTAAATAGTTTTTCATTTTTTTCTCCTTTTGTGCTTTATATTTTTCTTATTATATCAATGCGAAATATATATTGCAATATTTTTTATGAATTTCTATTCATTTTTGCATATTTATCAAAATTTAACATATAATAATTTGAGCATTTGTTGACAAATGTACTAAAAAACTGTATAATTAAATTGCAGATCACAAAGATGGACGATGTAGCACCGACTTTTGGTGTGCTGGATTGGGCAACCAATCCCATCGTCTACTTTTTATTTTAGTATAACTTAATCCCTGCTCCATATATACTATTATGATGTTTTCTAATAGCTGGTTTTAATTCTTCAAAAAATTCACTATTACCATTTTCATATTTTTTATAGATTGCTCCTGCACAAAAATCCGCAAATTGTACACCAGAATAATAGTTTGAATCTACAAACACAATGCTTTCACAAAAATTAGGAAACTTAATAAAATGTGTCCCCATATTTTTAGCTCTTAGATAAGCAATTTGTAATTCTTTATCTAACTTATTGTTATTATCATTCTTTCTACTGTCCGCTATTAACATTGCTGGTTTAAGGTTATCTCTTTTTTTGAATTTATTTGCAATTTGCATAGAGCATCTTTCCATTAATAAGTGTAATGCTGTTGCATATAAATCATTATGATTTTTAATATATTCATATTTATTTTTGTAACAATTTTCTTTATCCATGACAATACCAATTACCGAATTTTTGTATTTGCTAATCTCTCTTGTTATTTCTAATTTCATATTTTTATATTGTTCAAAAGATAATTTTAGTTTAGAGTATGTTGTATGCCACTTTACTTCGTTTAACGGATTTAACCCATACTTTATCTTTATATCTTTCATGCATTTTTCTATTTGTAAAATATCATCTGCGTTAATCATAAAACCAGCCAAAACAAAATATTTACTTGTATTTTTCACTAACTTATTATTATCTTTTTCAAACCCTCCTGGTTGTCCACTTTCATCTAAAAATATTATATACATTTTTTACTTCACTTCCTTTTTCGTTTTTATATTATAATTAATTTTAACAAAAAAGTAAAGTATTTTTGATGGTTTATACAAAAAAATATACTCCCTTTTTATGGGAGTACAAACTGGTACCGATGGTGGGACTCGAACCCACATGGTTTCCCGCATGATTTTGAGTCATGTGCGTCTACCAATTCCGCCACATCGGCATATTAATTATTTATACACATTAAAAAGATATGTACTATAATATATTAGCACATATCTTTTAAATTGTCTAGACATTTTCAGTCTTTTTCTTCAAACTTTTTGTTCCATTTTATATCCTTATTTAACTCTTTCATAAGTAACATAGTCATATTCAAAATCATTTTTATCATCACTTGGACCTTCTTCTCTGCTAACTTCTTTCCATATTTCAGTATTAATTTTAGGGAAGAATGTATCTCCATCAAAATCTTTATCAATTTCAGTTACATACATTTTTGTTACATATGGCATTAATAAATTATAAATCATTGCTCCGCCTATAACAAAATTTTCTTCTTTATCTTCAATGTATTCTTGTATTTCAAACATTGAATGTACAACTTTCACATTTGGATTATCAATTTTAAAATCTGGATTTTGTGTAAATACTATATGCTTTCTATTTGGTAATATTCCTCCTAGTGATTCAAATGTTTTTCTTCCCATTATTATATTATGACCTGTTGTTAGTTCTTTAAATCTTTTTAAATCATCTGGTATGTGCCATATTAGTTTGTTTTCTTTTCCTATTATATTGTTTTTTGCTTTTGCTACTATTATGCTTAACATTTTTTATTCTCCTTTATTGTTTAATTATACATTTATTTATCTTAAAAAATATAATAACCACTACTAATTTTTTAATTAGCAGTGGTTTGCATAGTTAAATAATTCTATGCATCGCATTTTTTCCACCAAAAATACATGGTGAATTACACTTCCAGCCAGGAAATGTACAACGTGCTCCTTTAGAATATGGTATCAAGTAGTTATAAAGGTCTTTATTGTCCTTTACTGCCTCTATATATTTTTTCATTGTCTTATCTGTTTGTTCCATAATCTCCAATTGAGCAGAACCACATAAACGTTCCATACATTTCAAAACAAAATTTTCAATTGTTCCTCTTTCATTGACTTGTACTAACATTCCTTGAGGGAAAAACTCTTGTAGAGAAGATATATCCTCAAGCCACTCTTTTTCCAGTTCAGTATCCTTTATTATAGGTGGAATGTAGTATTGTGGTGTATCAAGTAATGTCATCTCATAGGATAATGTTCTGTGTCTTTGAGCTTGAGCAAGTTGTGCAAAACTTGCTAGATAGTTTGTACAATAATTCTCGCCAAATTCTTCTTGTCTGTTCTTTCTCTTAGCAAACATAGAAAATGCTCTGTTTTTCACTCTAGAATCTAGTCCTTCAATTTCTAAATCTGGAATTGCTTCTAGAAAATCTTTAAACACTTTTTTCATTTTTAAAGAAAATGTTGTGTCTTCTTCATTTTTAATGTAATCTTTTGCCCAATTAATAATATAATTTAATTGACCAAAATTAACTGTATATTCCATTATAGTTGCTGGTGTAAACACACTTATAAGGTATCTCGCATTCTCTTGTGCCAATTTCTTTACTCTTTTCGCATCGAATTCAGGATATTTCTTAGAAATCTGATTCTTATATATGTCAATCCATTTTTCATATAATTCTTTTTCTTGGATAGATGGTTCCATTATTGTGTATCTTGCTGATTTTTCAGATGTATTGTACATCTTTTCATTATTTAAAATCATTGCAAGAATTTTTGGTACTCCTTCTAAAATAAGATTATATGTTGGATGTCCAAATACACTATGATGCCCTGATTTGATGTTTCCATTTGCTCTTCTTTGAGTCTTTTCTAATGGCTCTGAAAAAAGAGTTTCAATTGAATCTGGTAAATAGCAAATTCCTGCAGATTTTCCCGAAAAAATCACTGCTTCTTCTTTCGGTAATGAATATCCTACTTTTGTTGATGCGATTACTTTGATTTTCATGCTGTTACATCTCCTTTTTAATATATTTATATTTTTGCCGCATTTTTTACTGCAACTGTTGGAATTATAACATATTAATCTATAAATTTCTACATTTTTTTCAATTAATAACTAATTTTCTACTAACAGCAAGTCCATCTCCTACTTCTAAGATTTCAGTTTCTAATTCTGGGTTTTCATTTACTTCTTTTATATATTCTCTTAAATTTCTAACAGCAGTCCTTTGCTTATGCTTGTTATAATCACTCATAACATATCCTTTATATAAAATATTATCTGCAAAAATAATTCCATTTGTATTTAACATACGTAATGCTTCTTTTAGGAAAAATGGATATTTTCCTTTGGCTGCATCTATAAATATTACATCATATTTATTTTTTAGTGTTGGCAATATTTCTACTGCATCACCTTCATAAATATTTATTTTGTTTTCTACTTCTGCTTTTTTGATGTTTTCTTTTGCTTCTTTTACTCTTTCAGTGTCTCTTTCTATTGTATCTATTTGCCCATCTTCAGCAAGTATTTCAGTAAAGCATATTGCAGAATATCCAACTGCTGTTCCTATTTCTAATATTTTATGTGGCTTGTTTTCTTTTAGATATTTTTCTATTACTTCTAATGTGTCATCCATTATTATTGGTATGTGTTCTTCTAATGCTTTTTGTTTTATCTTTTCTAATTCTTGATTATTCATATTCACTTTCACCTTTCTTGAGCACTTTTAAATTTTTCATTTCTCTTATCTAAAACAAATAGGCTAAACAATATGTTTAACCTACTTTATTTCTATTTGCTCTTTCTCTTTCCTTAGTATCTAATATTTTCTTTCTTAATCTAATTGATTTAGGTGTAACTTCAACCAATTCATCATCTTGGATAAACTCAATAGCTTTTTCAAGTGACATTTGAATTGGTGGAACTAATCTTAGTGCATCATCTGAACCAGAAGCTCTAGTATTTGTTAAATGTTTTTCTTTACATACATTTATAGCTAAATCTTCTCCTCTTGAATTTAATCCAACAATCATACCTTCATATACTTCTACACCAGGTCCGATAAATAAATCTCCTTTATCTTGTGCATTGTATAATCCATATGTTACTGATTTTCCATTTTCAAATGCTACAATTGTTCCTCTAACACGTGCTTGGATGTCTCCTTTATATGGTTCATATGAATCAAATATATGATTCATAGTTCCTTCACCTTTTGTGTCTGTTAAGAATTCTGTTCTATATCCAATTAATCCTCTTGCTGGGATTTTAAATTCAATTTTTGTGTGTCCATCTTCAGCTGGCTCCATATTTACCATTTCTGCTTTTCTTCTACCTAATTTTTCTATAACATTTCCTACACAGTCATCTGGTACATTTACAACTAAATCTTCTATTGGTTCACATTTTACTCCATCAATTTCTTTGAATATAACTTTTGGACGAGATACTAATAATTCAAATCCTTCTCTTCTCATTGTTTCAATTAATACTGATAAGTGTAGTTCTCCTCTTCCTGATACTTCAAAAGAATCTGGTGAGTCTGTTTCTTTTACTCTTAGAGATACATTTCTTTCTAGTTCTTTGAATAATCTATCTCTTATATGTCTTGATGTTATGAATTGTCCTTCTTTTCCTGCAAATGGTCCATTATTAACACTAAATGTCATAGATACTGTTGGTTCGTCAATATCTACAAATGGTATTTTTTCTGGATGATTGAAATCACAAATTGTGTCACCAATATTTATATCTGGTAATCCTGCAAGCTCAATAATATCTCCTGCTTTTCCTTCTTCTACTTCTACTTTATTTAATCCAACATGAGTATAAACTTTTGCAATTCTACCTTGTGTTATTCTATCTTCTTTTCCACAAATAGCTACTGGCATTCCAGTTTTTATAATTCCTCTTTCAACTCTTCCTACTGCAATTCTTCCAACATAGTCATCATAATCGATATTTGATACTAACATTTGTGCTGGTCCTTCTTCATCACAGTTTGGAGCTTTGATTGTATTTACTATTGTTTCAAATAAGCAGTGCAAGTTATCTGTTTCATCATTTAGGTCCATTTTTGCAATTCCATTTTTAGCAGATGCATATACAACTGGGAAATCTAATTGTTCATCTGTTGCATCTAATTCAATAAATAATTCTATTACTTGGTCTACTACTTTTTCAGGTTGTGCTCCTGGTCTATCTATTTTGTTTATTACTACTATTGGTTTTAATCCTAATGCTAATGATTTCTTTAAAACTTCTCTTGTTTGTGGCATTGCTCCTTCAAAAGCATCGACTAATAGAAGTACTCCATCAACAGTTTTAAGTACTCTTTCTACTTCTCCTCCAAAGTCAGCATGTCCTGGTGTGTCTACTATATTTATTTTTATGTCATTATACATAACTGACGTATTTTTAGAAAGTATTGTTATTCCTCTTTCTCTTTCTAGTGCATTTGAGTCCATAACTCTTTCTGCTACTTGTTCGTTTTCTCTAAATACATGGCTTTGTTTAAGCATTGCATCTACTAGTGTTGTTTTTCCATGGTCTACGTGTGCGATTATTGCTATATTTCTAATTTTTGGGTTGTTCATTCTATTTCTTCCTTTCCTTGTCCATAACTTAAGACGTTTTTAGAAAAGTTTTTGGATTTTCCTTCTTCCACTATCTTTTCAAAAACGTCTATTTTTCTCAAAAAATCATATAAAATTATACACCTATTAGGTGATTTTGTCAAACTATTTTGCAAGTTCAATAATCTTATCCATTACTTCTTCAGTTACTTTATCAAACACTTCTTTATCTTTACTATTTTTATATTTACTGTAATCTAAGGGTCTTCCATATGTAATTGTTACTTTTCTATGTTCTTTTGTTCCACCTTTAATTCCACATGGTATAACTTTTGCTCCACTTCTTACTGCAAAAAATGCAACACCATCTTTAGGTTTTTCTCCTTTTTCTAATCCATTTCTAGTTCCTTCTGGGAATAAAGCTATACATTCACCATTTTTTAGCACTTTCAATGAATTCTTTATTGCTGATACATCTTTTTCATCTCTCTTAACTGCTATCGCTTCAAAAGCCCATCCTAAAAACGCTAAAAATTTATTTTTATATAATTCTTCTTTTGCTAAAAATTTCATATCTCTTTTAGCTGTTGCAACAATTAATGGTGGGTCTAAATAACTTCTATGATTCCCACAAAAAATTAATGCTCCATCTTTTGGAATATTTTCTAACCCTTTTATATCTGCTCTGTAATAGATTTTTACCCATATGTAGATTGCTCCTCTTACAATCCATTTTATTACTTCTTTGAATCCTTTTTTTATACTTTTCATCAAATTTATACTCCTCTTTTTATTTGTTTCATATTTAATTTATATATATATTATAAATTTTATTCTATTTCTTCTTGTTTATTAAAGCAACTACTTTGTATACAACTTCTTTAATTGTCATATCACTTGAATCAATATAAATTGCATCATCAGCTTTTCTTAATGGTGCAATTTCCCTGTTCGAATCTCTGTAATCTCTATCTTTTATATTTTCTAATACTTCTTCATATGAAGTTTCAATTCCTTTTTCTCTGTTTTGTAAAACTCTTCTTCTTGCTCTTTCTTCTGGTGTTGCATCAAGATATATTTTTACATCTGCATTTGGAAATACAGTTGTTCCAATGTCTCTTCCTTCCATTATTACATTTTTTCCTTCTGCAATTTTTCTTTGAATTTCTAGCAATTTGTCCCTTACAATTTTTATTGTAGAAACTGGAGATACAAAATCATTTACGTCATTTTCTCTAATTCTTTTTGTGACATCCTCTCCATTTAAAAATATTTTCCCATCTGGATACATTTCAATATTTATTTTTTCTAATATGTTTTTAATTTTTTCTTCTTCATCCATTCCTACATTTTCTTTAATCATATTTAAAGCTACACATCTAAATGTTGCTCCTGTGTCTACATTAACTAGGTTTAATTTTTCTCCAACTAATTTTGTTATTGTTCCTTTTCCAGCTCCTGCTGGTCCATCTATCGCTACTACAAATGACATATTAATTCTCCTTTTCTGGTACATATATATTTTTAGCAACTACATCTAATTCTACAACATTCATTGCAGTCAATTTTTCTATCTCTTTTCTTGCCTTTTCTTTAAAATCTTTTATTCCATCAACAACATTATATCCATACATAATAGTTACTTCCATGTATATTTTTGCACCATCTCCATAATTTTCGACTCTTGTTTTTAATATCTTATATATTGCTGGTGTCTGTGTTGCTAAATATTCTAAAATTTGTCTAAACACTAAGTCTGATATTGTAAATTTTCCTAAATAACTAAATGTAGGTCTTATTATTGATTTTTCTGAAATGTATGGTTCTTTTCCTTTGCCTTTTGATTTGAATATTTGTAATGGGTCTAGTAGATATCCTGAAAAGTCTTTTTTTATTTCAAATGTTGGTACTGGAATTACGTGTTTTCCTTCTGTTACTCTTATTCTTCTTGCTGTTTCCATTTCTTGTTTTGTTGCAACATCAGTAATATATGTTGTTTCAGATATTTCTGGTAATCCTAAATTTTCTGCAATTTTTTTCACCATTCCATCTGATGTTCCTAATATTAATATACTTTGTGGCTTATATTTTTTTAGTGCCTTTATTATTTCTTGTCTTTCTTCCTCTTCATAAAAAAGTGCATGTTTTACAGTTGCAACTTTGGTTGTTGCTTTTTTTGCTGATTCTCCAGCTACAACTTCATTATCTTTTATTAGTAATCCATCATCTATGATAAAATGTGTATTTTTTTCTCCCGCTACCATTTGTGCTCTATAGCTTTTTCCAGTTCCTGACGGTCCTACAAATGCATATACTTTGATTTTTTTCATAAATGGTAACTTTTCTTTTATATCATCTAATATCATTTTTTTCTCCTTCTTTATGTCGTATTTTACTATAAAATTTTTCTTTTTTCAAGAGGGATTAAGGGGACGGTCCTAAAAATCCCTATTTTATAAATTAGCTAAAGGTCCGTCCCTTATTCCCTAAAAACAGGGATTTTTAGGACCGTCCCCCTAATCCCTGTTTAATTCTTTTCTTCTTAATTGTCCACACGCTGCATCTATGTCTGAACCTAATTCTCTTCTAATTGTTGCTACTATTCCATGTTCATTTAAGTAATCTCTAAATTTCATAATGTTTTCATTTGAGCTTTTGTCAAATTTTCCATTTTCTATTTTATTTATTGGTATTAAATTAACATGGCATAACATTCCTTTTAATAGTTTTACTAATTCTTTTGCATCTTGTAAATTGTCATTATTGTCTTTGGCTAATGCATATTCAAATGATATTCTTCTATTGGTTTTCTTTATATATTCTTTACATGCCTTCATTAGCTCTTCTATTGGATATGCATTATTTACTGGCATCATACTACTTCTTTTTTCATTACTTGTTGCATGAAGAGATATAGATAGTGTACATTGTATATTTTCTTCTGCTAATTGATATATTTTTGGTACTATACCACTTGTTGATACACTTATATGTCTTGCTCCTATATTTAATCCTTTTGGATTATTTATTATTTTTATTGCATTTACAACATTGTCATAGTTATCAAATGGTTCTCCTATTCCCATAAATACTACATTTGATATTTTTTCTCCTGTGTCTTGCTCTACTACTATTATTTGTTCTACTATTTCTCCACTGGTTAGGCTTCTTATGAAATTTATTCCTGTTGATGCACAGAATTTGCATCCCATTTTACATCCTATTTGAGATGATACACATATGCTATTTCCATGATGGTATCTCATTAGTACTGTTTCTATTGCATTTCCGTCTAAAACGTCAAATAGGTATTTTATTGTCCCATCTTTTGATTCTTGTTTTTTTAGTATTTTATAGTTGCACATTGTATAGTTTTCTTCTAATTTTTTTCTTAATTCTAATGATAGGTTTGTCATTTCTTCAAATGTTTTTACTTTTTCTTGATGTACCCATTTAAATATTTGTTCTGCTCTGAATGGTTTTTCTCCTAATTCTATCATTTCTTTTTTTAATTCTTCTAGGTTATAGTCTTTTATGTTTTTCATTTTTTCTATTATTCCCTTCTCAAAAGTTTATTTCTAATATATTATAAACTAATTTTGTCTATATTGCAAAGAAAAACAGGAAATATCTCTATCTCCTGCTTTCCCTTTTCAAAAGTCACATGACTTTTGTGATTATTTCAAACTTATTTGATCAGAGTTTTTCTAGCTTGCTCGATAACCTTTTTATAGTCATGATTTTCAACATTTACAGTTACATCACAATTATATGATTTTGTTGAATATCTTTCCAAGAACCCATCTTCTTTCAAAAAATATACTTCATAATCTAAAAAACGAATGTAATCCTCTCTCTTAGTACATATAAAAACATGGTCTCCAATTTCTAATTCTATTTTGTCACCATATTTTTCTTCTCCAGATTTAGAAAATATTTTTACTAATTGAGTTTTTCTTTTTTTACGTATAAAGAATAATTTTCCGTTTTCCTCATGTGCATCAATAAAAGTTTTCGCTTTTATTTTTTTATGTTCTTTGCTTTTTTCTCTAGTTTCTTCTAAATTAAACTCAAATTTGTTTTCTCTCTTCTTCGAACTTAATAAGTATTTTGCTTTTACTCCTTTTAATGCTGCTTTTATATACATCTCTTTATCTGAAGTTAAAAGCAATGCTTTTTTTCCTAAATCTAAAGTTGCTCTAATAATGGCTTCGTCAATAGTTTCTCTTTCTAGCATATTATGTTTAACTTCAAAAAGTTGAAAGGCTGAAAGATTGTCCATTATGATATATAAGAAATTACAAGCGCATTTTCCTTTAGTATCCATAGTCTTTTGTAAATTCGCCAATTCTTCTAAAACAACATCTGTTATGCCTAAAATTTTTCCTTCTCGTGCATACTCTTCCAATATTTCGAAAATATTGTCTAAACCATAAACTGACGTATCCAACATAGCAATTGAAAAATTGTTGTCATTTTTAGATGCAGATATGTTTTTTTCTACTTTGGCAGTTGTTGCTTGACTAGGTCTGTTCTTATCAAGGTTCTCTCTTACCATTGCCTCTTCATCTGGAAATTTAGACAAAGTGTTTTTAATAATAAAATCAGAAAAACCTGTTGCCTTAGAGAGTTCTGCAAAACTTTTACAAGTTTCACTTGCTTCTAAGATTTTAGTTAATCTTCTTTTGTTATTAGGTTTTCGCCTTTTTTTCTTTTTTGTCTTGCCATTGTTCTTTGCTAAGTTAGCCTGAATTTCCTTTGCTTCTTCCGGAAATTTTTCGAACAACTGCTTTATTATGTATCTACTATAATCAGTTATCCCAACAATTTCCTCAATCGTCTTGCAGTCCTCACTTGCAAGCTTCACCTCCTCTAACCGTTTGTTCCATTCTTCCTGTGAAATCCTCATTTTGTTCCTCCTTTTGTAGTTTGAAATAATTTTGTACTTAAAAAAACAAGTACAATAAAAATAGAATTTTCATTCTATATTTTATTATACTAAATTTACGTAATTTTTGCAAATCTATTATGTAATTACTGTTGTCAAAATATTTTATACTTCTATTAATTAACATTATACTTTATCTATTGTTAAACTTTTTCATTTCTTTTGGTATTACAATTTTATTAGTTTCAACTCTTTTAACCTTTAATAATTCATCTAGTCTTTGCATCATCTCATATTCTTCATGAAAAAACAAGCTAAATAAAGCATCTCTTATTTTATCGAATTTTGTTTCCTTTTTTATTACTAAACTGGTTTCCACTATTTTTTTCATAATACCACCCTATTTATGAGTATTATATATTTTATGTTTTAAAGCTGTCAACAAATATTTTAATTATTCTCTAAATCTTTTAATAAAATTTCTTTTATATTCTTAATATCTGGAAAAACTATTTTGTTATTTCCCTTTTCAACTAATATTAAAACTTTATTTGCTTTTGACTCTAATTCCTTTTTAAATTTTTCATTTACTTTTACATCTCTGTTTTGCTTTACATATTTTTCTACAATATATTTGCGAGTTGTTGGAAACATATTTTGTATTAAAAATGCTCTTTCTTCTCCTTCCACATAACTAAACGCAATTGTATCAACAACACCATTTCTTTTCATTTTCTTATTATATATCTTTTTATATTTTTCAACTTTACTACTAATTGGAATAAACCATATCAATTTTTCAAATTTTCTATCTCTAAAACAGTAAAAGCATGGTCTTTTATTGCCATTTTCCTTGTTTTGACACAGTTCCTTATCTTTTACTAATTCAAAAAATTCATCTTTTATAAAATAAAATTTTCCTTGCTCTATCTTCACACTTTCACACCTTTCTAAAATACAAAAAGAGAGCTATTTTAAATAGCCCCCTACTATTTGTTCATTAGGCTTTTTGTTATTCGCACCCTAATTAGCGAAACATATTTGTTCATTAGGCTTTTTGTTATTCGCACCCTAATTAGCGAAACATATTTGCTAAAATTATATTATCATAATTTAGCTATTATGTCAATAATATTATATACATTTTTTTACATTTTATTACTAGTAAAATTAAAATTATTTTTCAACTAGGCTACCAATGAAATTTCCTAACAACTGCTTCTTTCACATCTCTTGCACAAAGTATTATACATAAAATAAAATTAAGAACAGAAATACTACTTGCAATAATACTCAAAACTGGATTATTTACCATCTTTTCTTCAATGAAAACTACTGGCAACATACTGAATAAAACAATAACTAATTGATATATTGCATATTTAATGTATTTTTTATAACTTACAATAGTTAATATAAGCATTGTCATGTTAGAAATCATAATAATTATTGGGATTGCAATTTCAACTGACCAACCCTTAAATCCCAGTTTGTAATCTATAAAAACGGTTAGCAAAGATATTGCAAGCGTTTGTATTAGCACATGTCCAGCTATATTTGTGTTTTTTCTAATTGAATAGATTACTGTAATCCATATATATATAATTCCACTATTTGCTAAAGCTGCCCATGCTACATGCGGAGTTGTTAATTTGTTAATTAATATCAATATCATTGCTAAAATAACAGATGATAACAATAATATTTTTATTAATTTTCCACTTTTATTTGCACTAATTTTCTTTGGATATATCATCTAAAACACCATTACTTTCTATTTCTACATTTATTCCTTTTTCTTTTAAGAAATTATAAAATCCCTTTTCTATATTATTATCATTTAAAATTGATGTAAAAGTAAATACCATTTTATTTTCAAATGTACAACTTGAACATTTTATCTTTTCTACGTTTTCTGGTGCAATTAGCATCAAAAAGTATTTTATATAATTTTTATATTTTCCTATAATTCCTATTCTTCCAATGTTAGAATATGTGATTGTGGTATATTTTCTAATTTCTAGGTAACTTAATCTAACTAATGGCTTTTTAAAAAATAGTGGTATAGTTTTTATAAAGAAATTAGTTCCTAGTTTTACATTTGCAGACATTGTTTTTATAATTTCTTCTTCTGCTAATTTTTCTTTAAATTCTTTTTTTACAAATTCTAATATTTTATCAAATGTGTCTAAATTGTCTTTTTGCATTTGAGCCTCAACTGTAATATATGAAAAGAAGTTTGACATTGTTTTTGAAGGGAAATATTTCTTTAAATTTACTGGTATACATACTTTTATTGGCTTTTGTGATTTACTTTTATATCTTAAATAATTTTCTTTATATATTGAATATATCAAAACTGCTGTTAAATATTGTGTAATTGTTGCTTCCTTTTCCTTGCTTAAAACTTTTAATTTATCTAAATCTATTATTTCATGTATGACGCTTTTGGCTTGTAATGGGATGTATTTTCCTTTTAATGTATATGCTTTTTTTGCCTGACTATTTCCTTTTGCTTTTTTATCATAGTTTTTCATGTAACTATCTTCTGTGTTATATTCAGATGCATCTATTTTTCTTGCTTTTCTTTCTTCTTTTAATATTTCTGGATGCATAAGTTCCAAATATGTATATACAATTTCTCTGAAAAATACATTTCCACTATTCCCATCTGTTAGAGAGTGAAATATATCTATATTTATTTTATTATTGAAATATGTTACTTTAAATAAATAACCATTATTTTTATTTGGATCTATGTAGTTACAAGGATAGTCTTTTTCTTTTTCAATTATTGGTTCTTTTGTATTTTCTTCAAAGTAGTACCAAAAAAATCCTGATTTCATTCTTACTTTAAATGCTTTATACTTTTCCAGTGTCTCTTTTACTGCTTTTTCTAGCATTTTTGGTTCTACATTTTCATTTAATACTACTGATAATCTAAAAACTGTGCTGTATTTTCTACCTGCTGCAATTGGAAATATTTTAGCTGAATTGTCTAGCCTTCTCCATGCTAATTTTCTTTCTTTTTCTTTCATTGTAATCCCTTCACCTTTATTGTTTTTTTTATTGATTATACTGCTATTCTTCCACTTCTTCAAGCAAGTCTTGATAACCTTTTTCATCTAATTCTTTTCCGCTATTATTATTGATAAACCAGATATGCCCTGCACCGTCATATTCTTTAATTTCTAGTTCAACATTAGATTCTTTTGCCTTTTCTTCTAAAACATGTACGTCTGGATTTAGTATATCATATGTTCCTGTAAAAATTGTTACATTTTTTAATTTTGATAAATCTCCATCTATTGGATTTACCAAGTAGCTATCTATTCCATCTTTTCCAGCATATGCAATTCCCGCAATTCTTAAAGATTCTTTGTTTAAATCTTTATCATATTTTTGTACATTATCTATTTCTGGATTTTCTAGCCTTACATCTAGCCATGGTGATATTAATATTGTTTTATATGGCATTTCTATTTTTTCTTGACTTAGTTTTTCTAATAGTGCTAAACTCATTCCTCCACCTGCTGAGTCTCCCATTAATATTAAATTAGTTGTTGGAACTTCTTCTATTATTTCTTTATATAATGGTGTAATCATTGTGAATACGTCTTTATATGTGTATTTTGGTGTTAGTGGATAATCTGGAAGTATTATTGTTGCATTTGTATCTTTCACTAATTTTTCTAAAAATCTCCAATGATTGCTACTTGTTTCTGCTACGTATGAGCCTCCATGTAGATATAATATTACTTTTTCTGATTTTTGTTCATTTTTTGGTGTTATTATAAATACTTTTCTTCCTATAAATTCTTCTGTTTCTAAATTGCAATCTATTTGTACTTCTTCTGGTGCTTTGCTTTCTATATCCATTATTAAGAAAAATGATATGATTAGCATTATTATTGCAATTATTAATATTATGATTCCTATTATTGTTTTTGCTATTTTCTTTTTCATTTTCTCCCTCTGTTTTTGATTTAATTTTTCACATATTTTGTATTTTTTCCACTTCCTATTATGTGTATTCTTCCTTCTCTAACCATTGAACCTAATACTGCTTCAACTGTTGTGGGACTTACATCTGGAAGAATACTACATATTTCTGCTTTAGAAATTGCTGTCAAACTATTTAAAACTGTTGCTTCTATTCTAGCTTTTTTAGTAATTTTATTACTATTTACTACATTAAATCTTTTATCCAGCTCTTTATAACATAAATATAACGTTGACAAGAAGTTTTGAATAAATGGAATATATGTATTTTGATTTGTTTCCCAATTAATAGAAGATTCTTTTAAAGATTCATAATAATATCCTTTATTGTTATTTATTTGTTCTTCAAAAGAAACATATTTTCCCGCGTCAAAATCATTTTTATATAATAAAAGTAATGATAATAATCTTGACATTCTTCCATTCCCATCCTTAAAAGGATGTATACATAGAAAATCAAGAATAACACATGGTATTAACAATAACTGATTAATGTTAGAGTTATTCTTAGTTTGTATATAGGCAAGTATAAGTTGCTCCATGGCTCTTGGTGTTTCTTCTGCTGAAATTGGTTTAAATCTAACTTTTCTATTACCGTTATTATCTTCTTCAATAATTAAATTATTATCTTTTTTATATTTTCCTCCATACTCATATCCACTATATGACATCATTATTTCATGTAATCTTAAAATAGTAGTCTCGTTAAACTCTATGTCTTTATAGTGTAAATGAATTTCATTTAGTGCATCTCTGTATCCTGCAATCTCAAATTCGTTATGATTTAATGGTTTACTACTTTGATTTACTATTGCTCTTATACGTTCATCGCTTGTAATTATACCCTCGATAGCATTTGAACTTTTTACTGATTGCACTTTTGCTATTTTTTCTAGTTCTGTAAATATTTTTTCATATTCATCTTTTCTAATCTCCGCACCAGTTTTTAATGAGTAAATCGCTCCTATTAAATTAATTAAATTTGCTGGCAATAAACCATTATCAAGAAAAGAATAATCAAATTTTTTCATTTTTTCTTCACTCCGTTTCTGCATATATTTTATCATTTTATATGCAGAATGTCAATCTTTTCTGCATATAATTTTACTGTTTTATATGCAGAAAATTTAAATAAAGATAGAATAAACATCTATCTTTTACTTTATACCTTATTTCTTTATTGATAAGATTTTATATTTCATCACACCAGCAGGTGCATTTACTTCTACTACGTTATTTTTCTTTGCTCCAAGCAATGCTTGACCTAAAGGTGACTCATTAGAAATTTTATTTTCTGCTAAATTAACTTCTGTTGAACCAACTATTGTATACTCAATTTTTTCATCAAATTCCATATCTAGAACTTTTACTATATTTCCTATTTGTACTGTTTCTGTGTCTATATCTTTTTCGTCTATGATTTTTGCATATCTTACTTTATTTTCTAATTCTGCAATTTTAGCTTCATTTTCTGCTTGTGCATTTTTAGCTTCATCATATTCAGAGTTTTCTGATAAATCTCCAAATCCCAAAGCTACTTTTATTCTATCAGCAATTTCTGCTCTTTTTTCTGTTCTTAAATAGTTTAATTCTTTTTCTAAATTATCATATCCTTCTTGTGTTAATATAACCTCTTTTTCTTCCATAGTAATTCTCCTTTCAAATTGACTTTTAATATATTACGGCAAAAATTGAAATTTGTCAAGCAAATTCCAACTTTTTTTAATTTACATTCTATTTTATTAATTCTTTAGCTCCTTTTAGATAATCAACTCCAGAGAAAATTGTAGCTATAACCTGTATTATCATCATTATTGTAACAACAAAGTTTAGTACAAAATCCCCACCTTGTAATGTACCTGAAAAACATTCTCCAAAAGCATGTAGGTCTAAGAATGCTAAAATAATTGCAATCATTTGAGTAACAGTTTTCAATTTTCCCCATTTTGATGCAGCAATTACTTTTCCACCTTTTTCCACAGCTACTAATCTATATCCTGAAACTATAAATTCTCTTGCTAAAACTATTATTGGAATCCAAGCTGGTAGTTTTGCCATCTCTACTAGCATCATCATGGCTGCAAGTACTAATATTTTATCAGCTAATGGATCAAGAAATTTACCAAATGTCGTTACTTGATTGTTTTTCCTTGCTAAATATCCATCTAGTTTATCTGTTATAGATGCTATTATAAAAATAAAATCAATTATTATATATGTTAATGGTATTCCCAAAACTTCAGTTTTTATTCCTAAAAAAGGGATTATAACCATAATTGGTACTAATATCATTCTAAATATAGTTAATTTGTTTGGTAAATTCATAACTTTTCCCCTTCTTACTACTTTATTCTATTTTAGCATTTCAATCGCTTTTTGTAATTGTGTATCTTGACTTCTATCTACATTTAATACATTTTCTACTGTGTCTGGTAATTCTACTGTTTCGTCTGGTTCTATTCCTATTCCATTTATTTCTGTTTTGTTTGGTGTCAAATATTTTTCTGTTGTGATTTTTAATCCACTTCCATCTGCCAATGTTAAAACTTCTTGTATTACACCTTTTCCATAAGTTTTAGTTCCTACAATTTTTGCTTTTCCTAAATCTTTTAAAGCTCCTGAAAGTATTTCTGATGAACTTGCTGTATTTTCATTTGTTAAAATTATAACTGGCATATTTATTATTGGATCATTTTTTGATTTTTCTACTTCTTCATTATTATCTTTGTCTACCTCATATAGTAAAACAGAATTTTTGTCTGCAATATATCCTGCAATTTCTAAAGCTTCATCTACAATTCCTCCACCATTATTTCTTAAATCAATTATTAATGATGTTATTCCTTGATTTTGTAATTCTTCGAATTTTGCTTTAAATTGCTCAGCTGTTCCATCATCAAATGATGAAAATTCTATATATCCTATGTTGTTTTCTAAAACTTCTCCTTCTACTGGATTTACTGTTATATTTTCTCTTGTTATTTCAAATGTTAGAGTTTCCTCTCCTCTTAGTATTTCTAATTTTACAGTTGTTCCTTCTTCTCCCTTTATTTCATTTGAAATAGTTTGGAAGTCGTCTCCTGTATATGATTTTCCATCTACTGCTGTTATATAATCTCCTGGTAATATTCCTGCTTTTTCAGCTGGGCTATTTTTTATTGGTGATAAGACCATTATTCTGTTATTTTCTGTATCTTTAACCATATATATTCCTATTCCAACAAAATTTCCCATAGTATCATCTAAATAGTCTTGCATATCATCTTTTGAAATATATTCAGTATATGGGTCATCTAAACCATCAATGTATCCTTTTATTGCTCCTTCTTTTAGTTTTTCTTCATCTACTTCTCCTAAATAATATTTATCAATTATATCTCTATATTTTTCTAATGTATTTGCTATTTTATCAGTATCAGATGTTGAAAATAGGCTTGTTTTTGCTAACACAGAGCCATTAGAAAAATATTGATACATTCCAAGAGATGTTAATAAAAATGTTACAAATGCTACTAAGATTACTAGCATTACTATTTTATAAGTTCTACTTCTTTCTTTCTTTTGTGTTACTACTTTGTAGCCATTGTTTTTATTGTCTTCCATGTCAAAATCCTTCCTTTCAAAGAATGCCTATTTAATTACAATGGACGGAATAAAATCCGTCCCCTATTTTACCTTTTCTTTTAAATAGTATGTAATTAATTTCGATATATTCTAATTTATTAAGGCAAATAATTCATTGGGTTTACTCTGCAACTGTATGTTCCTGGACTTGTTCTTACTTCAAAATGTAAATGTGGTCCTGTTGAGTTTCCTGTACTTCCAACATTCATTATTTGTTGTCCTTGGGATACTGATTGTCCTTCTGATACTCTTAGAGAACCCCTTTGTCCATGTGCATATAGTGTGTATAATCCATTATAATGTGCAATAATTACATATGTTCCATAACTTGATGTTAAGTTTTGTGCTGTTACTACTATTCCATCTGCTACTGCATAAACTGGTTGTCCATTTATTCCTCCACTTCCAAAATCTACTGCACCATGATATTGCCCACTAGAATAAGTTATACCTGTTGTTATTGTTCTATAACCACTTGGTACTGGATAAATAAACCCTGATGAACTTACTGCTCCTCCTCCTGTTGAAGTTCCTCCATTAGAAGGACTGTTACCTCCTGATGGTTTTTGTTGTTGTTGTTTTTTCAATTGTTCTTCTATTTCTTTTTGTTTTTTCAAAATTTGAGCATCTAATGATTTATTTGCTTCTGCTAACTCATCAATTTGTGCTTGAATAGTTTGCTCATCTTGAGTTAATTGAGAAACTTTTGCATTTTTCTCTGATTTTGTTTGCTCTAATTGTGTTGTTATACTTTGTTTTTCTGCTTTTGATGTATCTAATTCTCTTTTACTATTTTCTAAATCAGTTTTTGCTTTTTCAATTTCTTCTTTTTCTTTTTGCAAGCTATCCATTAGCTCTGTATCACTTGTTGCAAGTTCTGATATATAGAAATAATTAGATATAAAATCAACTATATTTTCAGATGATAATAATACATCTAAATATGAAGTTTCTCCTTGCTCATATGCAACAACAAGTCTTGTGTCTAATAATTCTTTTTGCTCATCATATTGAGCTTGTGCTTCTTCTATTTTTTTCTCTGATTCTTCTATTTTAGTGTTTAATTCAGATATCTTTGTGGTTAATTCACTAATTTGATTTTCATAGTCTTCTATTTGTGTTGTAATGTCTTCTACCTCAGAAATAGTTTGATTTTTTTCTGCTGTTATTTCTTCTTTTTTCTGTTTATTTTCTTCTATTTTGTCTTCATTTTCTTCTTGTTGATTTTTTAAGTCGTTCACACTATCAGCTGCCATTGTTACTGGTATTTGTAGTAAAAGTATCGCTACTAAAAGTATTCCAAATGTTTTTAAAATTATTTTTTTCATAACATCTTCTCCTGTTTTTTTATTTTAATTTTTTCTAAGTTGTATTTCTTTTTGTGTTTAATTAGTCTGTGAATCCTCTTGTGTAGTATTTTGCGTATCTAACTCTGGGTTTGATGGTACAACTCCATTTGTTATGTATGGCATAGGGTCTGTTACTTTTCCATTTATTCTTACTTCAAAATGAGCATGTGCACCTGTCGAATATCCTGTTGACCCTACTTTTAATACAACGGTTTCTCCTTTTTTTACAACGTCTCCTACATTTACCATTATTTCAGAGCCATGTGCATATAGTGTTTGGATTCCTCCACCATGATCTATAATTACCATGTTTCCATATGCTCCGTTGTATCCTGCTTTTACAACAATTCCGTCATTAGCAGCTACAAAACTTGCACCCATTGGTGCTCCTATGTCAACACCTGTATGTAGTTTGTATACACCTGTTATAGGATGTGTTCTCATTCCATATTTTGATGTTATTCTTGTATATCCTGGTGTTGGCCAAGCAAATACTCCTCCTATATATTGTGTATCTAGTCCTTCCATTGCTAGTGCTAGTATTTCTGCGTTTACTTCTGCAAATTGTCTGTTATATTCATCTATTTGTGATTGTATATTTTTTTCTTCATCTGATAGTTTTGCTATAAAGTTTTCTCTAACTGTTTTGGTGTTTTCTAAGATTCTAGCTGTTTTTGTTTGATTTGCTTTTATTGTTGCTAATTGTTCTTGATTATTACTTAATTTTTCTTTTTCTAGTTCAATTTCTTTTTTTCTAGATTGTATATCTGTTAATAATTCGTTTTCGTATTTTGCAATTTCTGAAAGATAAGCATAATTTGATAGAAATTCTGCTAAGCTACTAGAGCTTAGAATTACATCTAAATAGCTTGTCTCTCCTTCTTCATACATTGCTACTAATCTTTTATCTAAAAGATTTTTTTGATTATTATATGTTTCTTCTTCTTTTTCTAATTTAGTTGATATTTCATCAATAGATGTTTGCAATTCATTTATTTGTGTATTTAATTCATCAAGCTCTGTTTGTGAGCTTTCTATTCTTTCATCTAGCTTTTGTACTTGTTGTAAATTTTCTGATAAATCAGTTTGTACATCTTCTAGCTGTCCTGTTGCTTCATTTATTTGATTTTGTAATTCTTGTTGCTTAGTTTGTAAGTCTGTTGCTTGATTATTAGTGTTATTAGTGTCTTGTGTGTTTGTTGTATTTTCTTCTGCATATACATAAGAAAATATATTTAAACTACAAATCACAAAAGCTAAAACGATACATAAAATCTTACGCATAGTTTTCTCCTTTACACTTTTAAATATTTTCTCATAGAAATTACACTTCCTACTGCTCCTATACCTATTCCTAATAACATATATACAAGTATTATTGAATTAAACATGTCTGAGAATGTTACCAAACTCATATTGATTAATTGCATAAATTCTGAATTCATTAGGCTATCAGCTATGAAGTTATATGCTAGTCCTACAATTACAATTGATATTATGCTTGCAAATATTCCTATTATCATACCTTCAACTATAAATGGCCATCTAATAAATCCATTTGTTGCTCCAACATATTTCATAATAGAAATTTCTTTTCTTCTTGCATGAACTGTTAGTTTTATTGTGTTTGCAATAATAAATACTGATATGATTATTAGTAATACTAAAATTACTCCTGTTACAATTTTTATTCCATTTGCTAAATTAATTAATGTATCTACTGTTTGGTCTCTACTTTCAATATTTTTGATATGGTCAAAAGTTAGAATTTGGTCTTGCACTTCTTTGCTTAATGTTAAGTCAGATAAAGTAACAACATATGATGCTGGGAATATGTTATGTTCTTCATCATATCCTTCTAATGCTTCTGGATTGTCTTTAAATCTTTCTCTCATTATTTCTAATGCATCTTCTTTTGAAACATATTCTACAGTACTTACTCCATTTATCTGTCTTATCTTATCTCCTATTTCATCTATCTGTTCTTGTGTTGTGTCATTATTTATAAATACTTGTATCCCTTGTGCAGACTCTACTTGTGATACAAAATGATTAATATTTTCTCCTAATATTAAGAAAATTCCAAATATAATCATTGTTGCACACATTATCATAAGAGAAGCTCCAGTAGATTTTTTGTTTTTAAATACATTACTAAATCCTTCTCCAATTAAATATCCAAATATATTATATTTCACAATCATACCCACCTTTTTTATCATCTCTTATTATTTCGCCTTTACGTATATGGATAACTCTCTTTTTCATCTTGTCAACTATGTCTTTAGCATGTGTTGCTACAACTACTGTTGTTCCTCTCATATTGATATCATTCAATAGATTCATGATATCCCATGCTGTATCTGGATCAAGGTTTCCTGTTGGCTCATCTGCAATTAACATAGATGGATTATTTACTAATGCTCTTGCTAAAGCTACCCTTTGTTGCTCTCCTCCTGATAATTCATGAGGGTACATTTTTGCTTTTCCACTTAGTCCTACTAATGAAAGTACCATTGGGACTTGTCTTCTTATGTGTCTTGGTGTTGCTCTTACTATGTACATTGCATATGCTACATTATCATATACTGTTTTGTCTTGTAAAAGTCTGAAATCTTGGAATACAACTCCCATACTTCTTCTTAAATATGGTATACGGTTTGGTTTTAAAAATGTTGTGTCTTTTCCATTTATTATTATTCTTCCTGATGTTGGTTCTTCTTCTTTTAGTATTAATTTTATTAGTGTTGATTTTCCACTTCCTGATGATCCTACTAAAAATGCAAATTCTCCTTTATCTATAACAAAGTTTGCTCCTTTTATTGCTTTTGTTCCTGTGTCATAAGTCTTTGTTACATTTCTAAATTCTATCATTTTGTAACTCTCTCCTATCTTATATAAATAGCTTGTTTTTGCTTATGTTCTAACCTTTTTAGATGTTTTTATTTTTTCTTTTTTCAGCATAATTTTCTATTCTATCTTATAATACCAATAAAGTTTGTTTTTTGCAATACTTTTTTGGCAAAAAAATGATAGAAAATGTTGGTTTTTTTACATTTTCTATCGTTTATCTCTTTTTTTCTCTCTTTTTGAAATTTTACAAAAAATTCACAATTATATTTTCAGCTACTATGCCATAGTGTTTCATTAACTCTTCTGCTTTTCCTGACCTTCCAAAAGTATCCTTAATTCCTAGCCTTATTAATTTTGTTGGATATTCTTCTGTTAATACTTCTGAAATTGCAGAGCCTAGTCCTCCAATAATATTATGGTCCTCAATTGAAACTAGTTTTTTAGTTTCCTTTGCACATTTAATAATTATCTCTTTATCTATCGGTTTTATTGAAAACATATCAACAACTCTAACATTTATTCCTTTTTCTTGTAATAATTTTTGAGCTTTTAGAGCTTCTTGAACAGTAACCCCTGTTGCAAAAATTGTTCCGTCTGTTCCGTCACCATGTTGCACAGCTTTTCCGATTTCAAATTTTTGATTTTCATCATAAATTTCTTCTGTTGCAAGTCTTGCTAATCTCACATATACTGGACCATTTATTTTACTTATTTCTTTGATTGTCCATTTAGTTTGGGCATCATCTGATGGAGACAAAACTGTCATATTTGGTATAGTTCTCATTAAAGATAAATCTTCAATCATTTGATGTGTTGCTCCATCTTCTCCTACTGTGATTCCTGCATGTGTTGCGCAAATCTTTACATTTAGATTTGGATAACAAATGCTATTCCTTATTTGCTCATAACTTCTTCCTGCTGCAAACATAGCAAAAGTACTTACATATGGAATTTTCCCACAAGTTGCAAGTCCAGCAGCAGTTCCCATCATATCTGCTTCTGCAATACCAATATCAAAAAATCTATCTGGAAATTCTTTTGCAAATAGTTCTGTTTTTGTAGCTCCTGCTAAATCAGCATCAAGAACTACTACATCTTTATTTTCTTTTCCTAACTCTAGCAAAGCCTCTCCATAACTTTGTCTTGTTGCTTTTTTCATAAATATTATTCTCCTTTCTTCGCTTGAGTTTAAGGTCCGTCCCCTAATCCCTAAAATCAGGGATTTTTAGGACCGTCCCCTAAATCCCTTTTTCTAATTCTGTGATTGCTTCTTTGTACTGTTCTTCGTTTGGTGCTTTTCCATGCCATCCAACTTGATTTTCCATATAGCTTATTCCTTTTCCTTTTATTGTTTTTGCAATTATACATGTTGGTTTGTCTTTTATATTTTTTGCTACTTCAAATGCTTTTATTATTTCTTCAATGTCATGCCCGTCTATTTTTATTATTTCGAATCCAAAACTTCTGAATTTCTCGTCTATTGGATATGGACTCATTACTTCTTCTACTGTACCGTCTATTTGTAAATTGTTATTGTCTACTATTACACATAAATTATCTAATTTGTATTTACTAGATGTCATTGCTGCTTCCCATATTTGTCCTTCTTCTATTTCTCCGTCTCCTAAGATACAATATACTCTATAATCTTTTTCATCTATTTTCCCGGCTATAGCCATTCCATTTGCTGCTGACAGTCCTTGTCCTAACGAACCTGTTGTCATATCTACTCCAGGTACTTTATTTCTATCAGGATGCCCTTGTAAATAACTGTCTATTTTTCTAAATGTTTTTAAATCTTTCACTGGGAAATATCCTCTATTTGCAAGGCAACTATATAATGCTGGTGAACAATGTCCTTTTGATAGTACTAGTCTATCTCTATCTTCCCAGTTTGGCTTTTCTGGTTTTATATTCATTTCATGAAAATATAATACTGTTAAAATATCTGCTATTGATAAAGATCCTCCTGGATGACCTGACCCAGCATGATATACTGCTTCTATGATACCTTTTCTTATTTCAACTGTCTTTTTTGTTAATTCTTTAATATTCATCCTTTCTTCCTCCTGTATTGCATTTTCATACAATTTATTCCATCTTTCACATTAAAATTTTCTTCTCTAGGTCCGTCCCTAAATCCCTGTTTTTAGGGATTTTTAGGACCGTCCCCAAATCCCTATTCATCTTTAGCTGTGTTAATTTTAAATAACTTAAATAATTCAACTATTACTAATGGTGCTATAATTAATCCAATTAATTCAATAATATTTTCCGTTGGCAATATTGGTATACTGAAGATGTTTCTTAATGCTGGTATAAATAATATTACTAACATTAAAGCTGCGGAAGCAAGTGTTGCCCATATTAGTTTACTATTTCCTTTTATTCCTGTTTTAAATACTGATACTTTATTATTTCTTACATTAAATACATGTACTAATTCTGATAGTGCAAGTGTTACAAATGCCATTGTTTGTCCTACTTCTATTTTTGATTCGTCTAATGTTAATCCATCAATTGCTTCTGTAGTTGTTGCAAGTCCAATCATAAATGCTCCAAGTGTTAATAATCCTATCATTATTCCTTGATAGATTACTCTCCATGTCATTCCTTTTGTGAATACTCCTTTTCCTGGCTTATTTGGTTTTCTATTCATTATGTCTTTATTTGCTGGATCAAATGCTAATGCTAATGCAGGTAAAGAGTCTGTTACTAAGTTTATCCACAATATGTGTATTGGTAATAAAATTTCTAAATGTGCTATATCTGTTATTCCAAACCAATTTGCAAATAACGGTGTACATAGTGTTGCTAAAAATAGTACTACTATTTCTCCAACATTACTTGATAATAAGAATTGAATTACTTTTAAAATATTATCATATATACGTCTACCTTCTTCTACTGCTGATACTATTGTTGCAAAGTTATCATCTGTTAATATTACATCTGCAGCTTCTTTTGCAACATCTGTTCCTACAATTCCCATTGCACATCCTATATCTGATGTTTTTAATGCTGGGCTATCATTTACTCCGTCACCTGTCATAGCAACTATTTCACCATTTTTTTGCCATGCTTTTACTATTCTTACTTTATGTTCTGGTGAAACTCTAGCATATACTGAATAATGTCTTACATTTTTCTCTAAATCTTCATCTGACATTTTTTCTAATTCTGTACCTGTTATTGCTTCATCTTCATTTTCTAATATTCCTAATTTTTTAGCTATTGCTGTTGCTGTAATTTTATGGTCTCCAGTTATCATTACTGTTTTGATTCCTGCTGTTTTACATTTTTCTACTGCCTTTTTAGCTTCTTCTCTTGGAGGATCAATCATTCCCACCATTCCGATAAATGTTAAATCATTTTCTATTTTTTCCATCTCTTCTTTTGATGGTTCATGGTCAATTTCTTTATATGCTCCAGCAAGGACTCTTAAAGCTTCTTTTGCCATACTTTCATTGTTTTCTCTTATTATTTTTGTATAATTTTCCAAGTCTTGTTTTATTTCTCCATTTAGTAGATAACTATTACATCTATTTAATAATTCATCTACTCCACCTTTTGTAAATACAACATATTTTCCATTTACTTTATTTACAGTTGTCATTAATTTTCTATCTGAATCAAATGGTATTTCCTCTACACGTGGCATTTGATCATATATACTTGGATCAAAATCTAATCTAAATGCCATATCTACTAAAGCTGTTTCTGTTGGATCTCCTGTTAGTGTTCCATCTTTTGAAATTTTAGTATCATTACAGAACATATTTACATATACTAATTTCTTGATGTCTTCAGTAATATTATTTTTATATTCTTCTAAATCTTTTGTTTCTGAATTTATAAAGATTTTTTCTACTGTCATCTTGTTTTGTGTTAATGTTCCTGTTTTATCTGAACAAATTACTGTTGCACTTCCTAAAGTTTCAACTGCTGGAAGTCTTTTTACAATTGCATTTCTTTTAACCATTTTTTGAACACCAATTGCAAGTACTATTGTAGATACTGCAACTAGTCCTTCTGGTATTGCTGCAACTGCAAGTGATACGGCTGTCATAAACATATGGATTGGTTCTTTTCCTTGTATTAAACCAACTATAAATATAAACACACAAATTACCAATGCTGCAATTCCTAGTGTTTTTCCTAATTTATTTAATTTATCTTGAAGAGGTGTAGTTTGTTCATCTGCTTGATTAATCATACCAGCTATTTTTCCAACTTCTGTTGTCATTCCTGTTTCAACTACTATTCCTTTTCCTCTACCATATGTCACTAAACTTGATGAAAATAACATGTTTAGTCTATCACCTAAACTCGTTTCTTCATCTTCTATTTTTTCTGTTGTTTTTTCAACTGGTACTGATTCTCCTGTTAATGATGATTCTTGTGATTTTAAATTTACTGCTTCAATTATCCTTAAATCTGCTGGAATATAGTCACCTGTATCTAATACTACTATATCTCCTGGTACTAATTCTTTTGCTGGAATTACTGTTACTTCTCCATTTCTAATTACTTTTGATGCATGGTCTGTTAATTTTTGAAGTGCCTCTAATGATTTCTCTGCTTTTGATTCTTGAGTTACTCCTATAATTGCATTTACTACAACAACAATTAATATTATTATTGTATCTGTTATTCCTTCTCCTTCTGCAACTCCAACTACTCCAGATACTATTGCTGCAATAATTAATACAATTATTGAGAAATCTTTAAATTGGTCTAAAAATTTTTGAAATAAACTTTTTTTCTTTTTAGATTTCAATTCGTTTAGCCCATATTTTTCTCTTCTTTTTGCAACTTCTTCATTTGCTAGGCCTTTTTCTAGACTTGTTTGTAGTTCTTTTTCTACTTCTTCTACATCCTTTTGAAACCAATTGCTTTTTTGCAATTTTCATCAACTCCTTATTTATATATTGTATATTTTAAACAATTTTGCAAATAATATTATTGTATCTTTGTTTTTCTTCATTTTTTAATTTTTTCCTATACTACGGAAAATATAAAAGAGACTTTTAAAAGGTTATACAAATTTTGATTTGTGTTTCCTTTTAAAAGTCTCGCTTACTATTTATTTTAGTTTACTAACCAGATACTTTTTGAATATCGCGTCTGTTGATTAGTAATTTTAAGCTACTCCCTTTTAATTCTATTTATACTATATTTGGTGACCCGTACGGGAATCGAACCCATGATTCCACCTTGAGAGGGTGGCGTCTTAACCGCTTGACCAACGGGCCTTATTAATACTTAATATTTATATCATTTTTTTTACCATTCGTCAACTGTTTTTAGACAATTTGTATTTTACATAAAAATCGCAAAAAATCCTAGGCATCTAGGCTTAGGATTTTTTTTATTCTGCTATTTTTATTAGTTAAATACAAATAACCAATTAAAGCTTCAAAAGCCGTTGCATGCATGTATTCTTGGACATTCGAATTTTTAGGTAAATGATGATTCTCTGCATTTCTTCCTCTTCTAACTATATCTTTTTCTTCGTCAGTTAATTCATCATATATTTTTTGCAATAATTCAGCCTGTGCTTTTGCTTTAACATATTTAATTGCTTCTATATGTAATTTATGTGGCTTTAAATTTGTTTCATTCACTAATTTTGTCCTGATATATAATTCATAAACACAATCTCCAACATATGCCCACGTAAGTGGAGATAACAAATTAACTTCTTCTATAGATTTTTTTATTTCAAATAATTCTTCCATTTTTTATACCTTCATTTTTCTATTTTTTTAATTTAATTCATATATAAAGGTCCGTCCCTAAATCCCTGCTTTTAGGGATTTTTAGGACCGTCCCCCTAATCCCTTTTTTCAATTGTAATTCTACCTAACTTTCCGTTCTTAAATTCATCTAGTAATATTTTTGCTGTTTTTTCATCATCAATATTGCCACCTGATATTATACAACCACGTTTTTTTCCTATTTCCAACATTACTTCATATATATTGATATTTTCTGCTTGTTCTTGACTTAATATTTGTTCAACTCTTTTTTCGTCTAATTTATATCTTTCACATAACAGTTTCCTTTCATTTTCTAATAAAAACTTTGTTAATTGATATGCTATTTCTGTTCTTTGTAAAATATCTTCTTTAATTGTGCCAGTAAATGCTAGATGTAAAGCAACTTCCTCACTTTCAAATTTTGGCCATAACACACCAGGTGTATCTAATAGTTCTATACTTTCATTGATTCTAATCCATTGTTTTTGTTTTGTTACTCCTGGTTTATTTCCTACTCCTGCTGTAACTCTTTTAGATATTCGATTTATAAATGATGACTTTCCTACATTTGGTATTCCTAATATCATCGCTTTTATTTTTCTACCAATTCTTCCTTTTTCAGCTTGTATCTTTAATTCTTCACTCATTATTTGTTCAACTTTTTTTATACAGTCTTGTATTCCTTTTCCTGAATTTGAATCTGTTAATACTGCTGGTATCCCCCTTTTCTCAAAATAGTCTATCCATTTTCGATTTTCTTCTGCGTTTGCTAAATCAGCCTTATTTAATACTACTAATTTTTTCTTATTTTTTGTTATTTGTGCTATGTCCGGATTTTGACTTGATATAGGTATACGTGCATCTAATAATTCAATTACTATGTCTACTAATTTTAAATCTTCTGTTATTTGTCTTCTGGTTTTTGCCATATGCCCTGGATACCAGTTAAGACTAACTTTTTCAGAAACTTCTTTATCATTCTTTTCTTTCATCATATCACTTCCTCAATTTTATTTTTCTTATATCAACCTATTACTATTTTAATTCCTCTAGTATTTCTTCTGCTAATTTTTGTATTTGCCAAACAATGGTACCTTCTTCTGGATTATATGGATCACCAAATTTTTTCGTAAAGTCTATAGTTTTAACCTGAATTCTATTTTTCATCATATATACATCAATTTCAAAATCATAAAATTTAATTTCTTTAGTTTGTGCATATAATAACATTCCTGAAACATCAGCTTCTTTATTTATATTTCTTTTTTCTATTTCTCTTTCTAGTTTATATTTTTTATTAGAAACATATGAATATATCTGATATAAATTGTCCCTATTTATGTTATCTTTTTTGTAACCATTAAACCCTTTTGAAGTAAGCACATTACTATAAAATTTTGCATCAATTATTTTTACTTTTGTTGGTATTTTTTCACCAATTTCTTTTCTTTCAATTGTTATATCTGTATGCATATTTGGTATATAACTTTCATTTACACTCTTTTTATCTTCATCTATATTCCATTTCATATTCTCACTTTTTATAGTAAGATCTAAAATTTTATTTTTTCGATATTTTTGATAATATAATCTCAAATAGTTTCTAATAAATTTTTCAAATAATTGATGGTATGTTTGGCTTTCATCATCAATCATTTCAATTTTTTCGCTTTTTATTTCTTTATTTATAATTAAATTATTCAAAACAAATTTACAAATATTTATTATAAATTCATATCTATCATTTAATCTATTAAACTTTATAGTATCCCATCTAATATTTTTCCAATCACTTATAATATCTATATTTTCCATATTATTATATATTTTTTTTAAATTAATACGATTGTCATTCACAATATCAGTTTTTAACAAATATTTTATTGTAGTTTTTATAATTTGATTAAATAAATTATTAGTTGTATATTCATCATAATTACAAATAACTTTCCTTTGATTTTTCAAAGTATTATGATAAATTGTATTTTTCACATCTATTCTTCCTTTAATAAATTGAGTTTTCTCTACTACATTTATATATTCACCATACAAACCTTTTTGCATTATTCTCTTCATACATTCATATATAACTACTGAAAATAAATCAGAAATATTATAAAATTTTTCAGTTCCAAATATTTCTTTTTTTTCAAAAGAAATATTTTTATATTCAAAAGCATATGCTAATAAATAATAGAAATTTCTAACTTTTTCTTCTCTAAATCTATTTTCTGACATCTATTTCTCCTCTTCTACTTTGCCTGTTGGATCATTTGCATTAGTAAAGCTAAGAATTTTTTCTAATTCCTTAATTTTTTGCGAATTCCCAATAAAATATTCTCTTATTTGAGGTAACAATTCATAATTTAATATTAAATCTATTTTTCTATCAACCTCTTCTTTGCGAAATTTATTTAATCCACACAAATAACTATGTCCTATTGTTAATCCATCAAATTTATCTTCTGATTCACTATTTATTTTTTAATTTTATCCCACAAAATATTTAATTTTTTAGAATTTACCTCTTTTAAATATTTTTTTATCTCTTCTTTAACCTCTTCATGTTCGTCATTAAAACATGGTTTTATTTCATAGTTTGCAAATCTTCTTCTTAAAGCCATATCAAAAAGTGAAATAGATCTGTCAACTGTATTCATAGTTCCTATAAAATAAATATTAGAAGGTATAGTAAAACTTTTTTCACGAGAATATGGCAAGTATACTGTTGTATTATCTCTTTTATCAGATTCTATAAGCATAAATACTTCACCAAAAATTTTACTTATATTTCCTCTATTAATTTCATCAATTATTACTACAAAATTTTCATTCCATTTATTATGTTCTTTTATATTATCACATAATCTTTTCAAAAATCCTGGATATGCTTCAAAATGTGAGCCATCTTCTGTTGGTCTTAATCCTTCTATAAAATCTTCATAAGAATAACTTTGATGAAACTGTATTGTTTTTATATTATCTGTTTTATCACCAACTATCCTTTTTGCTATTTTTTCAGCAATATAAGTTTTTCCAACTCCTGGAACTCCTTCTAAAATAATATTTTTCTTAAACCTTAAAAGTTCTTCTATTGTATTAATTTCCTCTTCACTAATAAAGCAATATCTGTTCAATTCCTTTTGCTCAGATAAATTATCATCATTACTATCATTATCTATATAATTTTCATCACTACCATCTTCTTTATGTTTTTTATTAATTGTTTCATTGACAATTAATATATTATAAAACATTCCTAAGTTTGATGTTAATGGATGTTTATAAAATTTTTGATTTTCTAGTGCTGAAATTATATCATTTATTAGACTAACCTTATTTTTATATTTATATTTTTTAAAATTTTCTAAAGCCCCTTTTAACCCATATTTTTCAATATTGATTCTACTAGAAATATCTTTAAGATTTATTTTATTAAAAGTGTCATCTGCTTCATATTCCAAAGTTTCTATTAATTGATATCCACTTTCTTCATCAGAAACAATAAAAAATATATCTCCTTCATGTTTTTCTGATATTTCTTCAACATTTTCTGTAACATAAATATTTCTTGCGTTTAATTCACTAAATTCAAAGTCTTGAATATCTATATTTTGATATTTTTTATTAATTTTGAGTTTATAAAAATGTGATTTATTTCCCATCGAAAAAGCAGGTTTATATGCATTAGTAAAAGTAACTATATCTAATTTAAAATATTTACTTCCAAAAACTAAACTAGACTTTTTTGAAGGAATATATTCCTTTAAAATATCAAAATAATATCTTTGGTTTTCTCCTAAATATTCTATTTTTCTTACTATCAACAATTTACTTACAATAGAGGCCTCCGATGGAATTAATAAATCCCCCTCTTTTAAATCCCCAAACCATCCATTTGGTCCTTCTAAATATTTTTCTTTTAATTGTTCAACTCCTTGTTCTTCTGCAAGACTTCCCATAAATAATCTTGTTTTCATTTCTTTTTTCTCCTATCTCATAATATTTTTCTTTATTATTATACATTATTTTTTTTAATTTTTCCACATTTTCTATATTTTTGTTATTAACCTAAATTTTACAAACAAGAAAAAAGAAGCTAACTTATTTTATAAATTAACTTCTACATTATTTTAACTACTACAATGTTCTATAATTATTCTTATCTGCTCTTTCATCTAACTTTCTATCAAACTTTTCATTTTTATAAAACCAGTCTGTTTTCTTATCTTTTGGATGTGCTTTTCTATTTTTATCTAATAATAAATCTAATAATACTGCTATTGGTAAAACCACTCCTAACAATGATATAAACATATTCATATATAATGTTATATCTATTATGCTATCTCCTTGATTAAATAGTGTTGTAATTCCTGACATTAAATTTATTCCAAAATATAGGCCATATGCTACTAAATATATTAAAGCACCAACTATCTTTCTTTTTACAATTAATATCATACATACCAAAACTACAAACAATAATATTATCTCCAATTGCTGATTAAATGGCGCAATCCCTTCTAAGTCTTGACCAATCTCATGCATAAAAGCTATTATCAACCTAAATACCCAAAACATAGCAACAAACATTACTAGTAATATAGTTGAAAACTTTTTCATTTGTTATCCACCTCTTATTTTCAACGATTAGTCTACAAAGTCAAAATCATCTTTAAATTTTTCTTTAAATATTTCAAATACTTTATTTAAAGTATCCTCATCTTCGATACTAACATAACTTTCTTCGTCTGAATCATCATCAGTATCTTCTACTTTTAATATTACTACTTCTCCTTCTTCTTCCTCTCCTTCTTCTGTAACTGGTAATAATACAACATATTCTTCATCATCTAAATCTATTAAATCTAAAAATTCAAATTTAACTTCATTTCCTTCTTCATCATTTAATATTATTATATTATCTAATTCCTCTCCATCAAAATTTTCTTCCATACTTAATTCTCCTTTCAATTTTTTTATTTTATAATAAATTGTAATTATAATAACTTAATTTAATATTTTTTGTAATAGTCTGATTTTATTGCTAGATATTAT
>CALXCG010000008.1 GCA_944386745.1 uncultured Clostridia bacterium
GTAAGATGTATTAAAGGCGAAAAAGATGATAACAAAGATGCTAAATGGATTGCTGATCTTTTTAAACTTGGAATAGTTCGTAGTAGTTTTATTCCAGATAAAGATATTAGAATCCTCAGAGAACTTACTCGATACCTTTACAAACTAACTAATATGCGTACTTCAGAAAAGAACAGATTCACAAATGCTCTTACTGTTGGTAATTGCAAATTAGATATGGTTTTCTCTGATATTTTTGGTAAAACATCTTCTGCTATCATCGATACTATTTTATCACAAAACGAATACAATGATGAAGATATTTTAAAAAATATTCACAAAAATTGTAAATCATCTAATGAAGATATTCTTAACTCTATAAATGGAATATCTTGGGAGACCTCTCAAAAACAACGTATGAATATCATTCAAGAACATATTGATTATTTGGATAAAGCAATTAAATCTGTAAGAGAAATAATTGATTCTATTATTGCGCCTTATGAAAGTGCTATTAATCTTTTATGTTCTATTCCTGGTATTGACCGTAAATCTGCAATAACTATTATTTCTGAAATTGGTACAGATATGAGTCAATTTTCTTCTCATTATCGTTTAACCTCTTGGGCTGGTCTTGCACCTGGTTGTAATGAATCTGCTGGTAAAAAGAAATCTATAAAAATTTCCAGAGCTGGTGTTTATCTTAAACCAGCACTTGTTGAAGTTGCTCATTGTGCCGTAAAAGATAAAGATAATGCTTATTATGCTAACAAATTCAATATACTTTCTAAACGTAGAGGTAAGAAACGTGCTTATATTGCTATAGCTAGAAAAATATTAGTTGCTATTTATCACATGCTTTCAACGGGTGAACTTTTTAATCCAACTGATTTATCAAAAGTTGAAACCTCTGATAAAGATAAAATTAAATTTACTAAAAACAATTTTATGCAATCAACTAAGCAATTAATTTCTCTTGGCTTAACAATTGATGAATTACAAATTTTAATACAATCCAAAATATCAGAATCTACTTCCATTATATAATTAAATTTCTGGGGGTAAGGGGGAACTATGCCCTTTTTCTATTATTTTGGTTTTATTTTTATAAATTTTTCTTTCAAACTAAAATCTCCTAATTTGTTGATATATCTATTATACAGGTGTTTTTTGGGTTAGTCAATATACTTAGTTATAGCAAATGATATATTTATATATTTTTCCGTAATCCCCATTTATGAAAATGTAATTCGCATACGTTCAAACATTTTCTAGAAAGGTTCCCCAATATACTTCAAAATATTTAAATATATCATTTATCATGTATAATTAATCTTGAAATAAAATTTAAAAAACATTGCAAAATCTATTAAGTTGTGATATAAAATAAAATAACGAATAAAATGAGAACAAGGCATAAAAAGAGGTGAGAAAATGATAAAAGCATATGCCAAGTCAGATATAGGAAAAGTAAGAGAAATAAACCAAGACTATTACTACATATCAGACTCATTAGACGAGGTACAGCTATACATGTTAGCAGACGGAATGGGTGGATACAATGGAGGAGAAATAGCAAGCAAACTAGCTATACAATCAGCAAAAAGCTATATAGAAAACAATTTTAAAGAAATAGAAAAAGACAAAGATAGTATAATACAATTAGTAGGAAGTAGTATGGAATATGCAAACATGGTAGTATATGAAAAATCAAAGGAAAGCAAGGAATTAGAAGGCATGGGTACTACTTTAGAAATTTGCTTAATATATAATAATAAGGTATTTATCGGACATATTGGAGACAGTAGAATATATAGAATAAGAAAAGAATTTATGAGAAAATTAACACAAGACCATAGTTATGTACAAAAACTGGTGAAAGATGGAACAATAACACAAGAAGAAGCAGTACATCATCCACAAAAAAATATGCTTATGAAAGCATTGGGATGCAATGCATTTGTAGAGCCAGATGTTATGGTAAAAGGATTTTTGAAAGATGACATTTTAATAATAAATTCAGATGGATTAACAAATTTAGTGTCACAAGAAGATATTTTTAGAGAGGCAAAAAAAGATATAGAACAAGCACCTAAAGAGTTAGTTAGACTAGCTAATGAAAATGGTGGATATGACAACATAACTGTAATTGTCATAAAAAACATATGAGAAAATGCATGCAAAAGTAAACAGAATTTAAGGAGAGAGAAATTATGAATTTAGAAGGTAAACTATTAGGTAACCGTTATGAGATGATTGAAAAAATAGGTAATGGTGGAATGGCAACAGTATATAGAGCAACTGATAAAATTCTAAAAAGAGATGTAGCAGTAAAAATATTAAGGGATGAATTTACAACAGATGAAGAGTTTATCAAAAGATTTGAAGTTGAAGCTCAATCTGCTGCAAGGTTAACACATCCAAATATAGTATCAATTTATGATGTTGGAGTTGAAGACAACCTACATTATATAGTAATGGAATTAATACAAGGAAAAACACTAAAAGAAATAATTGTAGAAGAAAAAGGACCACTACCTTGGAAATGGTCAGTAAATGTAGCAATTCAAATAGCTTCTGCATTAGAGACAGCACATAGAAATAATATAATACATAGAGATATAAAACCACATAATATTATAATAACAGAAGATGGGATTGCAAAAGTAACAGACTTTGGAATAGCAAAAGCAGTTTCAAATTCAACAATAACAGCATTTGGAACAACAATAGGCTCTGTACATTATTTCTCACCAGAACATGCAAGAGGAGGATATACAGATGCAAAATCAGATTTATACTCATTAGGAGTAGTTATGTATGAAATGGTAACAGGAAGAGTACCATTTGATGCAGATACTCCGGTTTCTGTTGCGTTAAAACATATGCAAGAAGAGCCTGAAGAGCCAATAGAATTAAATCCAAATTTACCAACATCAGTAAATAAAATAATTATGAAAGCAATGCAAAAAGATACAACATTAAGATATCAGTCAGCAACAGAGATGTTAAGAGATTTGAGAAAATCTTTAAAAGATCCAGATGGAGATTTTGTTGAAGAGGAAGAATATGATCCAACAGCGAAGACTCAAAAAATAAATACAGATATGTATGGAAATTTATTAGATGACGAAAAAGAAAATCAAGATAAAAATAAAAAAGGTAAAAAAGATGGAAAATTCAAGAGTTTTATAAAAATACATAAAGCATTAAGTATTTTTATTGGATTAATTCTACTATTTGCCATAAGTTTAGGTGGAACAATGGCAGTATTAAACATAACAAACCCACCAGAAGTAGCAATGCCAAATGTTGTAGGATTATCAAAAGAGGAAGCTCAAAAAGAAATAGAAGATGCAAAACTTGTATTTGAAGTATCATCAGAAGAATATAACAAAGATGTACCAGAAGGATTTGTAATTTCACAAGAACCAGCATATATGGAAAATTACAATAAAGTAAAAGAGGGAAGCACAGTATCAGTTGTAATAAGCAAAGGATTAGAAAAGACAACAGTACCAAATGTTGAAGGAAAAGAAAAGAATGAAGCAATTAAGTTACTAGAAGATGCAAATTTAGAGGCTGAAGTAATTGAAGAAACAAGTAGAACAGTTGAAGAAGGATATGTAATTAGCCAAGAAACAGACCCAGATTCAGAAGCATATGCAGGTGATACAGTAAAAATTCATGTAAGTACAGGAACAGGTATAAAACAAGTAACAGTTATAAGTGTAGTAGGGCAAGATGAAGCAACAGCTAAAAGTAATTTAGAAAATTTAGGATTAAAAGTAAATGTGACATATCAAGATAGTAATTCTAATAATGGAAAGGTTACAAAACAAAGTATAGAGGCAAATAAAGTAGTTGATGAAGGAACAACAATAACATTAACTGTAAATAGAGTAGCAGAAACTAAAGATTTAACAGTAAATATAGATGTTAGAGCAATTACAGGAGGATACACAGAATCTGAAGAAGGAGAAAATGAAACAACAACTACGCAAAGTAAAACTGTTGACATTAAAGTAAATAATGAAACAAGAACAGGTATAGATAAAAATAAACCTTATTCAGTAATGCTTTCAGGAAAAGAAGGAGAAAGTCTTGAGGTTATAGTAACAATATCAAATCCGAATGGGGGAAGTAAAATTTACGAATCAAGCAAGACGGTTGTATTAGGGACACAAGATTCAATTAGTTTTAGTAAATAATATAAAAAGTTCAATTAGACAATTGCTAATTGGACTTTTTTAATATATAATAAAAATATAAAAATGAACAAGGAGAATTTTTAATGCAAGGATTAATTATAGAAAATATCGCAAATTTGTATAAAATAGAAAATAGAGAACAAGATAAGAACAAGAAAAATAGTCAAAAAGAAATCTATGAAGCATATGCTAGAGGAAAATTCAAAAAAGAAGAAATAACACCAGTAGTAGGAGATTTTGTAGAATTTGAAGTGACAGATGAAGAAAATAAAAAAGCAGTAATAACACAAATTGAAGAAAGAAAAGTATATATAAAAAGACCTAAAATGGCAAATATTACACAACTTGTTTTAGTAGTATCAAGTAAAGATCCAAAACCAGATTTGTTAATGTTAGATAAACAACTTGCATTTGCCGAATTTTTAGATTTGAAGGTATGTATAGTTTTAAATAAAATAGATTTGGATGATGAAAAAGAATTTAAAAGCATTAAAGAAATCTATTCTAAAATAGGTTATGAAGTAATAGAAACACAGGCAAACAAGAAAGATATAGAAGAAGATTCAATAGAAAAATTAATAAGCATATTGAAAGGAAATATAAATGTTTTAGCAGGAAATTCAGGAGTAGGAAAATCTACATTAATAAATGCAATCTTTAAGAAAGAATTAACACAAGAAGGGGAAATAAGCAATAGAAATAAAAGGGGAAAAAATACAACAACATCAACAAAGTTATATGAAATAGAAGAAAATACATATATTGCAGATACACCAGGATTTTCAACTTTTTCAATTGAAGAAATACCAAGCAACAAATTAGCTGAATATTTTAAAGGATTTAGAGATGAAATACAAAATTGTGAATTTGCTAGCAGTTGTACACATATTAAGGAAGAAAATTGTGGAATAAAACAAGCAGTAAAAGAAGGAAAGATATCACAAGATAGATATGATAGATTTTGTAAAATTTATGAAGAACTAAAACAAAAGGAGGAAAGAAAAAAATGGTAGAAGTTTCAACATCAATTTTAAGTGTAAAAAAAGGAGAAGAGTCAGCAACGTTTTTTGAATTAGAAGCGGCAAAAACAGATTATTTCCATATTGATGTAATGGATGGAAAATTTGTTGAAAAAGATACATATCAAAAAATGTTCGAGTATGCATCATATATTAGAAGAATATCAAATTTACCTTTAGATGTGCATTTGATGGTAGAAGATACAGATAAAGCAATAGAAGATTTTTTAGCAGTAGAGCCAAATATAATTACATTTCATTTAGAAGCGTGTAAAGATAAAGAAGATGTAATGAAAAAAATACAATATATAAAAGATAATCATTGTAAAGTAGGTATTGCAATCAAGCCTAATACTAAAATAGAAGATATTTATGAATTTTTACCATATATTCATTTATGCTTAGTAATGACAGTAGAACCTGGAAAAGGTGGACAAACATTTTTAAATGATATGACAAAAAAGATAGAAAAATTGAAAAAATATTTAGAAGAAAATAATTTAGAGACAGATATTGAAGTAGATGGTGGAATTAATTTAAAAACTGCACCAATAGTAAAAAAAGCAGGAGCAAATATCCTAGTTGCAGGAACTGGGATTCTAATGGCTAATAGATTTGAAGATATAATTAGTGAATTAAAGAATAGTTAGTTTGGTTAGTTTGGGAACAGGTTCGGACTGACCATTTTTGGTCAATCCAAACCTGTCCCCGATTAGCCATTTTGGTCAATAAAGGGACGGCACTTTCTACCGTCCCTTAATTATTTTCTATACTATGAATATTTTATTTTGTTTCTTTTGCTTTTTTATCTTTATCAGTTTTTTCTTTTTTAATTAAATAGTATACTAAAATTCCTAAACCAATTATAACTGCTATAATTCCAACTATTGAACCTACAACAGGTATTAAACCAATTAACCATAAAACTGCAGCTGTAACAATTAACATACCAAAATTTCCAATAGTTTTTTGAATTTTTAATTTATTACAAACTAAATTGTTAATTGCAATTATAAATATTGATGTACTTAATCCTACTAATATAAAAGATGTAGCTAAAAGTAATAAACCAAATGATGATGTGATGCTTAATAATATTAACACAAAAGAAACTAGTACTAATATTATTGGAGTTATAATACCTAAACCGATTTCAGGTAAAATACTTTTCTTATCAATAAGATTTGATTTTTTGACAAATTTAGGTGCTAACCATAAACAAATTAGCCAAATAAGAATTGCAGTAGCAATAATAGTACCTAAAGAAATTAAATAAGTTTGTATTGCTTTTGTATTAGTTGTTTTTATTTGATTATATTTAACTTCACCTGTAACAGTTCCATCTGGTATAGTAATTTCACTTTTTGATGAATATTCTAGATTACCATTAATCATACCTTGTGAACTAAGTGTTGTTGTTTCTTCTGTTTCATTAGTTCCATCTTGTGTGAAGTTCATATTGTTACAGTTTACAAATGCATTTCTACCAACTGTTCCATATATGTTTAAAGTGTCTGTACTTACTTTTATATCACGATATACATAGCTTGTAATATTTACAGTATTTGAAAGTGTATATAAGTCATACACAACCCCCTGGATATTTACTGTATTTGCAATTGTAAATAAATTACTAAATACATATCCTTGTTCTCCAACAGTTACAGTATTTGCAAAAATGAAAGCGTCTCCACCAATTTGCGAATTAATAGTAACTGTATCTGCAAAAATGAATAAGTTTCCATCTACAATATAATCAATAGTTATATTGTCACCAGTTAAATAAACATCACTTTGTTTAAAATTTTCTTCTGTAGAAGTAGTTGTTTCTTCATCTGTAGTTGTAGTATTTTCAGAAGTTGTTTCTTCGCTTTCAGTATTTATTGCTTCTTCAGAAGTTGCTGATGTTTCATCATCAGCTGAAACAGTAGTATCTGTTGTAGTTTGTTCAACAGAAGTTGCTTGATTTTCTGATGTATCAGTGTCTGTCTCAGCGGCTCTTACTACTGGCAAAGTAAGTGCTACTGTAGTAATTAACATTAATACAATCATTCCAAATTTTTTCTTTAACATAAAAACCTCCTAAAAATAAAATTTTCCTATGCAAAAATAATATATCTTTATATTCAATTTGTCAATTGAAAAATTATAAATTTTTTGCATATTTGCACAAATTAGAAATAGGACAAATGCTACATTTAGGAGCTCTTGCAATGCAGATGTTTCTGCCATGCCATACAAATAAATGGTTTAAATCCTTCCAACATTCTTTTGGAAAAGTTTTTAATAAATCTTGTTCGATTTTTTCAGGTTCCTTTTCCTTAGATAATCCGGTTAAATTAGAAATTCTTTTAGCATGTGTGTCAACAGCAACACCCTCTGCTATTCCAAAAACTTCAAGCATAATAACATTTGCAGATTTTCTACCAACACCAGCTAAAGATGTTAATTCTTTCATTGTATGAGGAACAATTCCATTAAAATTTTCTAAGACTTGTTTTGCACATAGTTTAATATTTTTAGCTTTATTTTTATAAAATCCACAAGGATGAATTATTTTTTCTAGTTCATTGATATCGATGTCTGCAAAATCTTGTATAGTTTTACATTTAGAAAATAGTTCAGGAGTTGTTTTGTTTACACGCTCGTCTGTACATTGAGCAGAGAGCATAACAGCAACAACTAATTGGAATGGTTCTTTGAAATCTAAACTGCATGTTGCGTCTGGATAGTATTCTTTCAATTTATTAAATAAAATAATAGCATCTGATTTTTTCATCTTATTTACTCCTAATCATATTTTAAAGTTTGATAATATTGTACAAGATTTTCTAAAATAGGTCAAATTTCTACATTTTTTATTTTTGTTTGATGTATATTAATAAGGAAGTTAAAAAAATTTTTGAAAAGTATTGCATTTATGCCAAAAATTGGGTATAATATTAAAGAACATGAAGAGACTAGAAGAGTGGGAACAAATCCCACTCTTCGGTCAGTTTTAGGAAAGAAAGGAGAAAAAATTGGCAAACATAGAAGAAAGAGTAGAAAATCTATTAAAAGATGAAATCGAAAAAAATGGATATGACTTATATGATGTTGAATATGCAAAAGAAGGAAAAAACTACTTTTTACGAATATTTATAGATAAACCAGATGGGATTGACTTAAAAGATTGTGAGAAGGTTAATGATGTAATAAATGATTTGCTAGATAAGGCTGATTATATAAAAGACCAATATTTTCTAGAAGTATCTTCACCTGGAATTGAAAGGATATTAAGAAAAGATAAACACCTAAAACAAAATATAGGAAAAGAGGTACATGTAAAACTTTTTAGAAAAGATAATCAAGGAAAAAAGGAATATCAAGGAATATTGAAAGATTTTAACGAAAATGAAATTGTATTGGAAAATGAAGAGCCAATTGAACGTAAAAATATAGCTCAAATAAATACAGTATATAATTGGTAAATATTGTTACAATTATTTATATACAGCTAGAATATTATATTAAATATTTTTTTGTACCTTGTTGTTGCAACCATAGATTTAAAAAGAAAAATAAATTTTTCTTTTTATAGTAAGAAGGTTGCTTCAATCGCACTCGCCTTACGAAAGGCTCGTTTGGTCGCTACGCGGTACTGCAAAATTATTTAATATAATATCCTAATAAATTAAGAAAATATAATTGTAACTAAAATAAATTTAGTAAAGAAGAAAGGAATGGTAGGAAAATGAAAGAGCCAGCAATAGATAATAAAGAACTAATTATTGCACTAGAAGATTTAGAAAAAGAGAAAGGAATAAAAAAGGAATACTTATTAGATTCAATAGAAACAGCATTAGTTACAGCATATAAAAGAAATTTTGATTCATTAGAAAACGTAAGAGTAGAAATGGACAGAAAAACAGGAGCAACACATGTATATTCAATAAAAGAAGCAGTAGAAAAAGTAGAAAATAGTGAAACACAAATTTCTATGGAAGAAGCAAAAAAAATAAATCCTGATATATCAGAAGGAGAAACAGTAGAAATTGAAATAGTACCAAGAAATTTTGGTAGAATTGCTGCTCAAACAGCAAAACAAGTAATAATTCAAAAACTAAGAGAATTAGAAAGAGAAATAATATTCAATGAATATAATGATAGAAAAGGTGAGATTGTTACAGGATTAATCCAAAAAGCAGATAGAAACATAGTTGTAATGGATTTAGGAAAACTTGAAGGAGTTATGCCATCAAAAGAACAAATACCAACAGAACATTACAGAGTAAATGATAAAATAAAAGGATATGTATTAGATGTAGAAAAAGGTTCAAAAGGTGCACCACAAGTAATAGTGTCAAGAAGCCATCCAGACTTTGTACGTAAATTACTAGAATTTGAAATACCAGAGATTTATGAAGGTGTAATAGAAATAAAAAGCGTATCCAGAGATCCAGGATATAGAAGCAAAGTAGCAGTATATTCACCAGACCCAAATATAGATCCAGTAGGTTCATGTGTTGGACAAAAAGGTGTAAGAATTCAAAATGTAATAAATGAATTAAATGGAGAAAAAATAGATGTTATTGAATGGAATGAAGATCCATCAATATATATTGCATCAAGTTTATTACCTGCAAAAATATTAGCTGTTGATATAAAACCAGAAGAAAAATTTGCACAAGTAATAGTTCCAGATGACCAACTATCATTAGCTATCGGAAAATCTGGACAAAATGCAAGATTAGCTGCAAAATTGACTAACTGGAAAATTGATATTAAATCAGAAACACAATTTAGAGAAATGCTAATGAACGCACAAAATGAAACAGAAAAAACTGAAGAAGTTAACGAAAACAGTGAGAACGAAGAAAATGAAGAATAGGAAAGTCTATACATAAAAATAAAAGGAGGGTACAAAATGAAAAAACAACCTCAAAGAACATGTATGGGATGTAATGAGAAAAAAGACAAAAAAGATTTAATAAGAATCGTAAAAAATAAACAAAATGAAATAAATATAGACAAAACTGGTAAATTAGAAGGACGAGGAGCATATATTTGTGATAGTATAACTTGTCTTGACAAAGCAATTAAGACAAAAAGAATTGAAAAAGTATTTAAACAAAAAATACCAGATGAAATCTATGAAAGATTAAGAGGTGTAATGCTTGAAAAATAGTAAAATATTAGGTTTAATAGGTTTAGCTGCAAGAGCTAGAAAAGTATCATTTGGAGCAGATAGTGTAGAATTAGAAGCACAAAAAAATAAAGTGTATTTAATTATTCTAGCACAAGACTCCTCATCAAGGACAAAAGAAAAATTCCAAAAAATTAGTGAGAAATATAATATACCAATAATTATAACACAAACAATTGAAGAGTTAAGTAAAGCTATAGGAAAAAGCAATAAAGCTATTTTAGGAATTGAAGATATCAATTTAGCAAGCGAGATACAAAAAATAAATAACGGGGGTGAAGCTATTGGGTAAGATAAAAATACACGAAATAGCAAAAAAATTAGGGTTAACAAGTAAAGAAGTATTAGAAGTAGCTAAAAAATTAAATATTGAAGCAAAAAGTCATTTAAGTGGAGTTGAACAAGACGAAGCAGATAAAATAGAAAAAGAAATATCTAAAAATGGAGCAACTAAACAAGAAGAGAAAAAGTCTGATGAGAAAAAGGAAACTACTAAAAAAGACTCAGAAAAACAAGAAAAAAAGAAATCTGAAAAATCTGAGAAAACAAAAAAAGAGTCAAAGAAAGAAGAAAAAGCTCCAGTTATAATAAGAAGAGAAGTTATAATTAGTGAAGAGCCTGAAACAAAAAAAGAAGAAACAAAAAAACAAAATAACAGAAATAATATAGGATTTGTTGAGAGAAAACAAAATAAGGACTATAATATAGTTTATCGTAATAAACCAAGTAAACCTATGACTGTAAGTGAATTATTTGGTCTAAAAAAAGAAGAACCTAAAAAGGAAGAAAAAGAAGAAATAAAAGAAGATGTAAAACCAGAAACAAAAATCAAAGAAGAAGTAGACAAAAAAGCATCTCAAGAAGTAAAAGTTGAAAAAACAGAGACATCAACAAATGTTTCTTCAGGTGAAAAAGCAGTTAAAGACCATAGTAATACAAATATTGCAAAAGCAAGAAACAATGACACTAGAAATCAAGATGACCGCAATGGTAGAAATAATTTTAGAAATAACAACAATAGAAATAGAGTCCAAAACAATAACCAAAATAATAATAACTTCAATAGAAATAATAATAAATTTAATAAAAATAGAAATAATAATGGAGAGAGATTTGGAAGAAGACCATTAGATGAAAAAGGAATCGAGAAAAATATTAAAAATATAATGGCAACTGAAACTATAGAAAAAGAGCCTACTAGAGAATATAACAAATCAATTGACAAACAAAAAAATAATAATAGATTTGAAGAAAACAAAAATAATAAGAAAAATAAAAATAGAAGAAATAGCTCTCACAATGACTTTGATGAAGGTAAATTAAAAAGCCTTAAACAAACGAATAGACTATCTAATATGTTTGATGACCAAGATGGTGGTATGCTAGACTATTATGACCTAACAACAGAACGTGGAAGACGTGGAAAGAAGAAAAATAATAAGAATCAAGAACCACGTAACAAGCAAAAAATTTTCCAATTAACAGAAATTGAAGTTCCAGAAACAATTACAGTTAAAGATTTAGCTGCTGAAATGAAAAAAACAACAGCAGAAGTAATTAAAAAGCTATTAGGTTATGGAATAATGGCAACAATAAATCAAGAAGTTGACTTTGATACAGCATTCTTAGTAGCAGGAGAATTTGGAATTACTGCAAAGAAAAAGGAAGTTGTAACAGAAGAAGACATCTTATTTGACGACTCAGAAGATAAAGAAGAAGATTTAAAACCAAGACCACCAGTAATAGTTGTTATGGGACACGTAGACCATGGAAAAACTTCACTTTTAGATGCTGTTAGAAAAACAAATGTAATCGAAGGAGAAGCTGGAGGAATTACACAAGCAATTGGTGCTTATCAAGTAAAAGTAAATGATAGATTAATAACATTCTTAGACACACCAGGACATGAAGCATTTACTGCAATGAGAGCAAGAGGTGCTCAAATAACAGATATTGCAATATTAGTTGTTGCTGCAAATGATGGAGTAAAACCACAAACAATTGAAGCTATAAACCATGCAAAATCAGCTGGAATTCCAATAATTGTTGCAATAAACAAAATAGACTTACCAGATGCCAACGTAGAAAAAGTAAAACAAGAATTAATGGCATATGACTTAGTTCCAGAAGAATGGGGCGGAGATACAATATTTGTACCGATTTCTGCAAAACAACATACAAATATAGACCAATTATTAGAAATGGTATTATTAGAAGCAGATGTATTAGAATTAAAAGCTAACCCAAAAAAACAAGCAAAAGGAGCAGTTATAGAAGCAAGACTTGACAAATCAAAAGGTGCAATTGCAACTATGTTAGTACAAAGAGGAACATTAGATGTAGGAGATACAATAGTTGTAGGTTCTTCAATAGGAAGAATAAGAGCAATGAAAGATGATAAAGGAAAATCAGTTAAATCTGCTGGACCATCAACACCAGTAGAAATAATGGGACTAACAGAAGTACCAGAAGCAGGAGACACATTCTATGAAGTTAAGAATGAAAAAATGGCAAAACATCTAATTGAAAGAAGAAAACGTCAAGCAAGAGAAAAAGCAATAAATAGCGCGTCAAAAGTAACATTAGACAACTTGTTCAGCAAAATGGAAGAAGGAGAACTAAAAGTATTAAACCTAATTGTAAAAGCAGATGTACAAGGATCTGTCGAAGCAGTAAAACAATCACTAGAAAAATTAGAAAATGAAGAAGTAAAAGTAAAAGTAATACACGCAGCAGTTGGAGGAGTAAACCAATCAGACGTTACACTTGCAAAAGTATCAAATGCAATAATAATAGCATTTAATGTAAGACCAGATAATATGGCAAAAGAAATGGCAGAAAAAGAAGAAGTAGAAATAAAACAATATTCAATTATTTACCAAGCAATAGAAGATGTAGAATCAGCAATGAAAGGAATGTTAGATCCAAAATACGAAGAAAAAGTAATAGGAAATGCAGAAGTAAGACAAACATTCAAAATATCAAATGTAGGAACTATTGCAGGAGCATATGTATTAAATGGTAAAGTAGAAAGAAATGCTGGAGTAAGAGTAATACGTGATAATGTAGTAATACATGATGGACACTTAGCAACATTAAGAAGATTCAAAGATGATGTAAAAGAAGTAACAAAAGGATTCGAATGTGGTATTCAAATAGAAAACTACAATGACATTAAAGAAGGAGACATTATAGAAGTTTATATCATGGAAGAAATAAAAAGATAGAATTAGGGGGACGGTCCTCTAAAGCCCTGAAAACAGGGATTTAGGGACGGACCTTGATAGAGTATTATAAAAAAGAGGAAGTTGAAATTGGGAGATTATTTGCAAAAAAATAAAAAAATTATAGAAAAAAGGAAGAAAAGAAATAGAAAAAATAAATTAAAAGAGAAGAAAAATGGAATCTATTTTAAAACAAGACATGAAAGGAAAAGGCTGAAAAGAAATATTAAAAAGATTAATCAAACAGAAAGAGAAGTAGCAGAAAATGAAAATGAAGTAATTCAAAATAGACGAGAATTACGAAAAAGATATTTAGAAAGTCTTAATGTTGGAGATATAAAACTAATAGAAAGTGCTAGACAAACTATGCTTAGTTATGAAATAGGCTTAAAATTACAACAACAGGAAAATGAAATAGATTTTTAGTATAAAAAGGATGTGTTGAAATGAAGAAGAATAATGAAGAACCAACAGTTCCACCAAAACATGTGAGAAGAGCAGAATTTTATAAAAGATTGAGTAGTGAAGTAGATAAAGAAAATGTAAAAGTTCATAAAGAAGAAACGATGCGAAGAAATAGAGGATATAAGCAAGAAATGGAATTTGGATGGGATAGAGAAGATGATTAATTAGGAGGTTTTAAAATGCCAGAAAATCAAACACGTCTAGGACGTATAGATGAAGAATATAGAAAAGAAATAAGTAATATAATTAGTTATAAACTAAAAAATCCAAATGTTACAGGATTAATTAGTGTGACAAAAGTTAAAGTAACTAATGATTTGAAATACGCAAAAGTATATGTAAGTATACTAAATTCAAAAAATATTAAAGATACTTTAGCTGGATTAAAGAAATCTTCAGGTTTTATTAGAAGCGAATTAGCAAGAAGTGTAAATTTGAGAAATACACCAGAATTAATATTTGAGTTAGATGATTCAATTGAATATGGTGCAAGAATTGATAGTATCTTAAAGGAGATTCTACCTAAAAAAGAAGATTAATTTAATTCTTTTTCAACCAGATATAGTAGTCTTAAGAAAGGAAAGTTGAAAATATGACTCTAGATGAAATTTTAAAACAAATACAAAAAGCAGAAAAAATAGTAATACTAACACATGAATCACCAGATGGAGATGCAGTAGGAAGCAGTTTAGCAATGAAATTAATCGTAGAAAAATTAGAAAAAACTGCAGATGTAATAATACCAGAATATTCAAGATTATTTAATTTTTTGCCATCAGCAGAAGAAATAATGACAGACTCCGAAATAAAAAATTATGATTTAGCTATATCAGTAGATTGTGCAACTTTAAAAAGAATGGCAAAAAAAGAATATTTTGAAAATGCAAAATCAACAATAGTTATAGACCACCATGGAAGCAACACAATGTATGGAGATTTAAACTATGTTAATCCAGTGTCACCAGCTTGTTGTGAAGTTTTAGCTGGAATGTTAAAATATTATGAAATTGATATAACAAAAGATATTGGAACATGCTTAATGACAGGAATTATAACTGATACAGGAGGATTTAGACATGTAGGAATAACACCAGAAACTTTTGAATTCACAGCAGATTTGATTAGATTAGGTGTAGATGTGCCAGATATATATAAAAGAACATTAAATACTAAGACCAGAGCTAATTTTGAACTATCTAAAAGAGTTATGGATAGGATGGGAATTTTAGAAGATGGCAAAGTTACTTTCACATATATGAATAAAAAAGATGAAGAAGAAGTAGGTGCAGAGCCTGGAGATCATGAAGGATTAGTTGAAATTGGTAGAGACATAGAAGGTGTAGAAGTTTCAATCTTTATTAGGCAAAAGGAAAATGAGGAAGCATATAAAATTTCTATGCGTTCAGGAAATAAGGTTAATGTTTCTGATATTTGTTTCTTATTTGGTGGTGGAGGCCACCCAAGAGCTGCAGGTGCTTTAATACAAGGAAATGTAGAACAAGTTAAAGAAAAATTGATGAAAGAAGTAAGGAAAGCTTTAAAATAGAACAATGGATGGAATAATAATAATAAATAAACCAAAAAACTATACCTCACATGATATAGTATATAAAATAAAAAAAGCAACAGGTGAAAAAGTTGGACACACAGGAACATTAGATCCACTAGCAACAGGAGTATTGCCAATACTAATAGGAAAAGGAACACTGTGCTCAAAATACCTAATAAACCATGACAAAACATATCAGGTAGAACTAAAATTAGGAATAAAAACTAAGACAGCAGATAGTGAAGGAAAAATAATAGAAGAAAAAGAAGTACCAGAAGAGGCATTAAAAGAAGAAACAATAAAAAAAGTTTTAAGTTCCTTTTTAGGAAAACAAAAACAAATACCACCTATGTATTCAGCAATAAAAGTAAAAGGAAAAAAACTATATGAATATGCTAGAAAAGGTGAAAAAATAGAAATAGAGCCAAGAAATATTGAAATATATAAAATAGAATTAAAAAATGTTGATAAGGCCAATAAAGTTATAAGTTTTGAAGTGAGTTGTTCTAAAGGTACATATATAAGGAGTCTATGTGAAGATATAGCAAAAAAATTAGGAACAGTACGGATATATGTTAAACTTAAATAGAACACAAGTAGGACAATTTGATATATCAAATTCTATTTCAATTGAAGAGCCAAAAAATCAAGAAGAAAAGGAATTAAAAAATATTATTAGCAAAAACTTAATTACAGTAGAGCAATTATTTAAAGAAAAAGAAGATATTGAATTAAATGATAGAAAACTAGAATTATTTTTAAATGGTGTAAAATTAACACAAAACAAACCTGATGGAACATACAAAATATACAACAATAAAAATTTTATCGGAATAGGAATTATAAAAGACAATCTATTAAAAAGAGATATTATAATCTAAAACACTAAATAGTAATATAATGAAAATCACTCACATATATTTGAATAAAAGTATATGAGGAGTGATTTTAGTGTATTTTATCCAAGAAACTGACAAGCCTAAAATGTTATCTCAATTATTATTAATTCCAAAATTAGAAAAAGATAAAATAATATTACCAATGTTTCTCGAGACAAAGGAAAAAAACAGGCAAAAAGAAATAAAAAACAAAGAAAAAGACTTAAAATTAGAAAATAAAATTGCAAAACAAGAAATTCTAATAGCTAAAAAAACTAAGAAAATTTTAGATAAAACCCATTGCAAAAAGGTAATTTTGAGCAAGCAAATGCAAGAAAAAGATATATTCTGTAATCAATTATATACATATGGCTTTGAAATAAGTGATGGAAGATGGCTTTTTAAAGTACTAGCATTTGATGCAATAAACTACATTGTGAAGAAGAATAATATGACATCAGAAAAGATAAAAATATCTGTATTAACAAATGAGATAGATGATATTACTTTAGAAACTATAAATCAAATAATCAAAAAATATAAAAACATAAACATAGTTACTAATCATATGGAAAAATTCAAGAAATTAGAAGAACAAATTTTAGAAGAGTATGGGATAATGATTACCGTAAATAACAATAAGAAAAAAAGTTTAACAAAATCAGATATAATATTAAATTTAGATTTTCCAAACGAATTAATTAACAAATATAGAATTTCTGAAAAAGCAAGTATTATTAATATAAGAGGTAATATAAAAATTAATCAAAAAAGATTTGAAGGTAAAATTTATAATGATTATGAAATAAAATATGAAAATTTAGAAGAATTTGACTTTGATAAAGAAAACATATATTATAAGAAAAATATTTATGAGGCTTATATCTATAAACAACAACCGATTGAAAACATTATGAATAAAATTAGAAAAGATAAAGTGAAAATTACTAAATTGCTGTAATATTGAAATATTAATATTTCATAAATTTCACCTCAAAACCTTTTCTTTTTATGAATTTTATAATATAATGTAAATGTTAAATTTTAAATTGGCAAGGAGGTACTAAAATGCCAAGTGATAATAATAGAAGAAATAGAGAACATGATAGTGAACAAACAAGAAAATATAGACCACAAAACAGAAAAAGAAAAACTGCAAGAAGAAGTACTAATAATGAGCAAACCAAAAGAGTACCAACAGGTAAGAGGCCAGTACCTAAAAAAGGCAATGGAACAAATGGCAAAAAAGGAAATAGTAAAAAAGGTAAAAAGGATAAATTTTCAGCAAGACATCCTAAATTAATGATGTTTATTAAAATAATGATTATTCTATTCTTATTACTATGTGTTATTGGAGCAGGAGTAGTTGCTGGAATATTCTTTGGACTATTTGGAGACGATTTTGAGATAACAAAAGAAGAACTTCAAATAGGAGTTTCAAACTCAGTTGTAGTAGACTCAAATGGTGCTGTACTTGCAAATTTGAGTGGAGATGAAAAAAGAAAAATAATATCTCTTGAAGATATGGCAGAATACCTTCCAAAAGCATATGTAGCAATAGAAGACGAAAGATTTTATGAACATAGTGGAGTGGATTTAAAAAGAACAGCAGGAGCAATATTAAATACAATATTTAGAGGAAGTTCAAGCTATGGAGGAAGTACGATAACTCAGCAATTAGTAAAAAACATAACAGAAGATGATGAATCAGAAGGATTAGCAGGAATTTTTAGAAAAGTAAGAGAATGGGCAAAAGCATATCAAGTTGAAAGAATGATATCAAAAGACCAAATTTTAGAGCTATACCTAAATATTCTATTTGTTGGTGGAGAAGGAAACTTGCATGGTGTTGAACTTGGAGCAGAATATTATTTTAACAAATCCGCAAAAGACTTAACGTTAGCAGAATGTGCATATATGGCAGGAATAAACAGTTCACCTATGTCATATAATCCATTTGATACATCAACAGACAACACACAAAAAATAAAAGATAAAACTAAAACAGTTTTAAACAAAATGAAAGAATTAGGATATATAAACAGTGATGAAGAGTATAATGCGGCAATTGCAGAAGTAGATAATGGGCTAAACTTCCAAAAAGGTCAAATTTCAAATGGTAGTGATTATTCATATCATACAGATGCAGTGCTAGACCAAGTAATAAATCAAGTAATGGAAGAAAGAGGAGTATCAAGACAAATTGCGGAAAACTATGTATATAGTAGTGGGTTAACAATTTACTCAACAGTTGATACAAGTGTCCAAACAAGATTAGAAGAAGAATATGCAAAGGACAAATATATAAAATCAGGAAGAGATAAAGACAAAGATGGAAACTTAATAAATGATCACACACAATCAGGAATGGCAATAATAGACTATAAAACAGGTTATGTAGTAGGAATAGCAGGAGGATTAGGAGAAAAAGAAGCATCAGGATGGAATAGGGCAACACAAATGAGAAGACAGCAAGGATCAGCTATAAAACCACTTGCAGATGTTGCACCAGCATTAGAAGAGGGAATAATAACACCAGCAACAGTATATGATGATGTAAAAACAAATTTCGGTGGAGATTATGAACCTAAAAATGAAGGCGATGATTATGATGGACTAATAAATATCAGACAATTTATTGCAGTATCACACAACATTCCAGCATTAAAAATAATGAGAGAGCTAACACCATCAAAATCAATAGAATATTTAAATAAGATGGGAATGACATCTTTAACTAAAGAAGCGGATAATGTGTTATCATTAGCAATTGGAGGTACTAGCAATGGCTCAAGCCCATTAGAAATGGCAGCAGCATATGGAACAATTGCAAATGATGGAGTATATATCACACCAACTTTCTACACTAAAGTTGTAGACTCAAGTGGAAATACAGTTTTAACACCAAAACAAGAAGAAACAAGAGTATTCTCTGAACAAACAGCATATTTAGTAAAATCAATCACACAAGAACCAGTAACAGCAAGTAATGGTACAGCTAAATATTGTGCAATTTCAGGAATTGATGTTGCAGCAAAAACTGGAACAACAGACGAAAGTTATGATAGATGGCTATGTGGATTTACACCATATTATGCAGCAGCAACTTGGTTTGGGTATGATAGAAATGAAGAAGTAAGAGGATTTAGCCAAAATCCTGCAGGACAAATTTGGGATGCAGTTATGACAGATATTCATAAAGGATTAGATAAAGCATCATTTACAAAACCAAGTGGAATAGTAGAACAAACAGTATGTAAGAGAACAGGCTGTTTAGCAACAACAGGATGTACAGAAACATATAAAGAAATATTTGCATCAAATAATTTACCAGAAAAATGTCAAGGACATGGAAGTCAACAAATATGTTCAGAATCAGGTAAAGTTGCAACAGCATATTGTTCACAATACTGTGCAGTTACAACAAATTACTTTGGAGCAGTTGTGCCAAAAGAACAATTAAATTTATGGAAGCCAGTTAGCGGTAAGAAATCTAGTAGCGGAACTAAAATAAATGAAGTTTGTACATTGCATACAGAACCAAAAGCAGAAGAAAAACCACCAGAACCAACTACAAATACGTCAAACACATCAAATACTTCAAATTCTTCTAATACAAGTAATACAAACACATCAAATACAAATAGCATAGATAATACAACAAATACAAATCCACCAAGTGATACAACAAATGCTACAGATAATACGACAAATACAAATTAAAAATAAGTAAGATGTTCTATAAAATATAGGACATCTTACTAAGAATAAAAAGAGGTGAGAACCATTGGATATATATTTTTATAATACTCTAACCAGACAAAAAGATAAATTTATACCAATTGACAAAAATGAGGTAAGAATTTATTCTTGTGGACCAACAGTATACAAAGATGCAACAATAGGAAATATGAGAACAAACATATTTCAAGATGTACTAAGAAGAGTTTTAAAATATAATGGATACAAAATCAAGCATGTAATGAATATAACAGATGTTGGACACCTAGTTTCAGATGGCGATGAAGGTGAAGACAAAATGATAAAATCAGCAAAAGAAGAACATAAAACACCTTTAGAAATTGCTGAACACTATACAAAACTATTCTTTCAAGATTTAAAGGACCTAAATATTGAGATGCCTGAAATAATTTGTAAAGCAACAGACCACATACCAGAAATGTTAGAATATGTTAAAAAATTAGTAGAGAATGGATATGCATACGAAACATCAACAGCAATATATTTTGATATATCAAAATTAGATAAATATCCAATACTATCAAATTTAGATATAGAAGAGCAAAAAGCAGGTGCAAGAGTAAATGTAGATCCAGAAAAAAGAAATCCATATGACTTTGCTTTATGGATAAAAGCACCAGAAAACCATTTGATGAAATGGGATAGCCCATGGGGACCAAGTTATCCAGGTTGGCATATCGAATGTAGTGCAATGGGACAAAAATATTTAGGAGAGCAATTTGATATTCATACAGGTGGAATTGATTTAATACCAACACACCATGAAAACGAAATTGCGCAAAGTAAAGGAGCATGTGGAAAAATACCTGCAAATTATTGGTTACATGGAGAATATTTACTAATTAATGGTGGAAAAATGTCAAAAAGCTTAGGAAATGTTTATCTAATAAAAGACATAAAAGACAGAGGTTATGATCCAATAGTATATAAACTTTTATGCTATTCATGTAGTTATAGAATAAAATTAAACTTTACATGGGAAGGAATGGAAGCAACATCGAAATCTTTAGATAGACTTAGAAATGGATACAAAATACATAAAGAAGGAAAAGACAAATTAGACAAAGAAGATAGAAAAAAATTAGAAGAAATAGAGCATAATTTTCATGAGGCAATAAATGATGACATGAATATGCCACTTGCAATGAGTTATGTATGGGAAGCAATAAGATATAACAAGAAATCTCCAGAAGTTGCAGATTTATTATTAAAATTTGATACAGTTTTGGGACTAAAAATTGATAAAGAACCTGAACAAGAAGAAGTTGAAATTCCTAAAGATATATTAGATTTGATAGAGCAAAGAAAACAAGCAAGACAAGAAAAAAATTGGGCTGAATCTGATAGATTAAGAGATTTAATCAAAGAAAAAGGTTATGAAGTAAAAGATACAAAAGACGGAATGAATATAAGTAAATATTAAAATGAAAGAAGCTCCAGAAAGGAGCTTCTTTCATGAAAGTACTTAAGAAATTTCCAAAATATAAACTGCTTCAGCCGTTTCTACTCTGAAAATTTTCTTTGAAACAGGTATTACTTCTAAGATTTTACCACTTTTTATTTCAGTAATCCAATTTCCGTTTTTAAGAACCTTAAAATGTAATAAAAAATCTCCAGTACTTGGAACATCAGATTCAGAAGTGTTTGCCAAGAAAACCTCCTTTTCATCTGCAAACCACGAAGATGGATAACTTCCTTCGACACCTTCAAGAGTATATTCTGCAAGAGAATTATGAATTTCTAAATTCTTTACAGAATAAATCTGATTATAAATCAAATTCCTAGCTAAACCTGTGAGACTTTCCCACTCTTTTAAGTTATACCGTACTTTCATCATATTTAGTACCTCCTTTAAAATTATAATGTATATCTCCTGAAGAAGAGATACTATGTAGACCTTTTAGTCTAACATGCAGTAATTGTAGCAAAATTCTAGAAAAAAGTCAATTTATGTAGATTAATTTAAATTTGTTGATTGATACTTGTAAAATATTAATTAATATAATATAATACTTAAGAAAAAGAAAGAAAGGTAGATGATAATTATGGCAATTTTATTACCAGGAGGAGCAGGATATATAGGAAGTCACACTGCAATTGAATTATTAAAGAAAGGATATGAAATAGTAATAATAGACAATTTCTCAAATAGTAATCCAAAAGTATTAGATGCAATCAAAAAAATAACAGGAAAAGATTTTAAATTTTATGAAATGGATTACATGGACAGAGAAAAACTAGAAAAAGTATTTGAAGAAAATAAAATAGATGCAGTAATAAATTTTGCAGGATATAAATCAGTAGGAGAATCAGTAGAAAAACCAATTGAATACTATACAAATAACATTTCAGGAGCATTAGTAGTATTAGATACAATGAGAAAATATGGATGTAAAAAATTCATATTTAGTTCTTCTGCAACAGTATATGGAGAGCCAGAAAAAATACCATTAACAGAAGACTGTAGAACTGGAGGAACAACGAACCCATATGGTACTTCTAAATTATTTATTGAACAAATTTTAAAAGATATATATAAATCAGATAACACATGGGATATATGTATATTAAGATATTTCAATCCAGTAGGAGCACATGAAAGTGGACTAATTGGAGAAGAACCACAAGGAATACCAAATAACTTAATGCCATATGTTGCAAGGGTTGCAAATGGAGAATTAAAAGAACTATCAGTTTTTGGTAATGACTATGACACACCAGATGGAACAGGTGTTAGAGATTATATCCATGTAGTAGACTTAGCTAAAGGACATATTAAAGCACTAGAAAAAATAGATAAAGAAGGACAAGGATTATATATATATAACTTAGGAACTGGAACAGGATATAGTGTTTTAGATATGGTAAAAGCATTTGAACAAGCGACAGGAAAACAAGTACCATATAAAATAGCACCAAGAAGAGCTGGAGATATTGCAACATGCTACGCAGACCCTAAAAAGGCTAAAGAAGAACTAGGATGGGTTGCTGAAAAGAATTTAGAAGATATGTGTAAAGATTCTTGGAATTATATAGTTAATAGAAAATAAGTAATGGAAGGAATAGATTAAATGATACAATTTAAGAAAGAAATTGCTAAAGAAATTTCAAAAGCAACAGAAATCGAACAAAATGAAATAGAAGGATATATTGAAATTCCAAAAGACCAAAACAATGGAGATTATGCATTTCCATGTTTTAGACTTGCAAAAACTTTAAAAAAAGCCCCACAATCCATTGCAGAAGAAATAAAAGAAAAAATAAAAATTGATAATAATGTAATTGAAAGAATTGAAGTCTTAGGTGGATATATAAATTTCTATATTAATAAAAAATTACTTGAAAAAGAAGTATTAGAAGAAATTGCAAACAAAAAAGAATATGGAAAGGCAGAAATAGGAAAAGGAAAAAATATAGTAATAGACTATTCTTCACCTAATATTGCAAAGCCATTTCATATTGGGCATTTAAGAACAACTTTAATAGGAAATTCTTTATACAGAATATATAAATATTTAGGATATAATACAACAGGAGTAAATCATTTAGGAGATTATGGAACACAATTCGGAAAAATGATAGAAGCATATAAAATGTGGGGACAAGAATATGATTTAACTGTTGATCCAATTAATAAATTAATGGATATGTATGTAAGAATTAATGAACTTTGTAAAGAAGATGAAAACGTACTTGAAAGATGTAGAGAAAATTTTAGACTATTAGAAGCAGGAGATAAATACTGTACAGACTTGTGGAATAAATTTAAAGATGTAAGTATGGTTGAATTTAACAAGATTTATGATGTATTAAACGTCAAATTTGACTCATACAATGGAGAAGCATTTTATGCAGATAAAACTGATGAAGTAATACAAAAACTTGAAGAAAAAGGAGTATTAACTGATTCAGAAGGAGCAAAAATTGTAGATTTAACAGATGTGGGAATAAAAACACCATGTTTAATACAAAAAGCAAATGGTTCATCAATATATGCAACAAGAGATTTAGCAGCAATAATGTATAGAGCAAAAACATATGACTTTGATAAATGTTTGTATGTAGTAGCATATGAACAAAATCTACACTTTAAACAAATATTTGCAGTGGCAAGATATCTAGTAGATGAAAAATATGTAAAAGGATTAGAACATGTATCATTTGGAATGGTAGCACTACCTAGTGGAAGAATGTCAACAAGACTTGGAAATGTTGTAAAAATAGAAGAATTAATAGATGGAACAATAGAAAAAGCAGAAGAAATAATAGCAGAAAAAAATCCAGACTTAAAAGAAAAAGAAGAAGTTGCAAAAAAAGTTGGAATTGGTGCAATTGTATATAATACACTATCAACAGCAAACATAAAAGATCAAATATTTGATTGGAATACAGCATTAAACTTCCAAGGGGAAACAGGACCATATATACAATATACATATGTACGTACACAAAGTGTATTATCAAAAGTAGAAGAAATGCCAAAATTTGAAGACATAAATATAGAAAAATTACAAGATGAATATTCTATTAATGTTTTAAAAACAATATATAATTTTGAAGACATATTAACTCAAGTAACAAACAAAGAAGAACCTTCAATTCTCGCAAGATATTTAATAGATTTAGCAAAAGCATTTAGTAATTTCTATAATGAAAATAAAATTATAGGAGAAGAAAAAGAATTACAAGATGCTCGTATCTATTTAACAAGTGCAGTTGGAAAAGTATTAAAAATAGGTGGTTACTTATTAGGAATGGAAATGCCAAATAAAATGTAAAACAAACTAAAAAGTAAAACTTTATGAAAAAGTTTGATTAAATGAGCTTTTAAAAGATAATGATAGTTTTTGGTAGCTAATATAGCACTAACAAGAAAAAATTAATTTGAAAGTTCTATTTTATAATGATATTATATGTCCATAGTCAATCTTATGCAAATAAATTTAGAAAGGAGGAAGATTGAATATGGACATTAGTGAATTATGGCAAAATATACAAGGAGAATTTAGTAAGCAAAATGAAAGGCTTGATGGTTTAGAAACACAAGTTGGTACTCTAACTAAAGAAGTAGGTGGACTAAAGACACAAGTAAAGACATTAAATACAGAAGTAAGTGGATTAAAAAAACAATTTAAAAACTTAAACAGAAAAGTAAATATCTTAACGAGAGATGTAAAAGTTCTAGATACAAGAGTAGGAAACTTAGAAGAAACTACACAAAGAATTGACAAAAGATTAGATGACACTATAAACATAAATATAGCAAAAATATTAAATGAGCAAACAATGATGAGAAAAGAAATGAATGAAAAATTTGATAGAGTAATATTACAAAATAATAGAGAACACAAAGAACTTGCCTATCAAATAGCAAAATTACAAGAAGAGCAAGGAAGAATGTATGGATAAAAAGTATTATATAAAAGACATCAAATAAGATTACACTTATTTATACAAAAGTGTAATCTTATTTCCTGTTTTTTCAATAAATCCATCATCTTTTAAAAGTTTTAATTCACGCATCATTGCACTTCTATCAACACTTAAATAATCAGCTAAATCAGTTAAAGAAAAAGGAAGAGAAAAACTTTTAGTCAAATACATTGAAGAAATCAAATTAAAATATCCAACCAATTTATCTCTAATAGACCTTTTTGTCAAAAGTTCAATACGCATATTTAGATTAGTAACTTTATTTAAAATAAGCTCTGGAAGCAACTCAGTAAGTGTTTCATGAAATTTGCAGTTTGTTTTACATTTTTTCTTAATATCATCATAAATGTAGAACAAAACTTCACACTTTCCTTTAGCCTCAACAAATAATTCATTATTAGTTGAAACTATATAAAAAACTTCACCAAAGACATCATATTTTGAAAAATGATCTATGATAGTACGGTTACCATTTAAATCATATCTAACTAAATCAGCACTTCCATCAAGAAGAATACATAATTGATTACGTTTTTCGATGTAATTTGTTATAACTTCGTTCTTTGAAAAAGTTCTCTTTCTGACCTTGTGACAGCTATTTTCAAGGGCTTCAACAAATTGTTTAATATCAAAACTAATATTCATTTTTCATACCTCATTACATATTATATAAGAAATTAGTTGCAATTGCAACAAAAATCACGTAATATTTTTGTAATATAAATGTAATATTATGACGAAATATTGAAAAAAGCAACCTAATAAAAGATAGAAAATAATTTGTTGCTTTTGCAACAGAAAAAAGGAGAACTTAATATATAATTTAGGCATGCAAAAAATATAAGGAGGAAATGTAAAATGAAAATTATCAAGAGAGATGGAAGAGCTGTAGACTATGACAGAGCAAAAATTAGAGTAGCAATTGAAAAAGCAAATCAAGAGGTAAAACCTAAAGAAAGAGCAACTAAAGAAGATATAAAAGGAATTATTTTATATATAGAAGACTTAGGTAAAAAAAGAATGCTAGTTGAAGATATTCAAGACATTATCGAAGAAAAATTAATGGAATTAGATAAATACGAACTAGCTAAAAAATATATTGTATATAGATATACAAGAGCATTAGTCAGAAAAGCTAACACTACAGATGAATCAATATTAGGATTGATAAGAAATGATAATAAAGAATTAGCAGAAGAAAATTCCAACAAAAATACATTACTTGCATCAACACAAAGAGATTACATAGCAGGTGAAGTATCAAGAGACTTAACGAAAAGACTATTATTACCAGAAAAAATAGTAAAAGCAGATGCAGACGGAATTTTACATTTCCATGATGCTGATTATTTTGTACAGCCAATATTTAATTGTTGTTTAATTAATATAGCAGATATGCTTGATAATGGAACAGTAATGAATGGAAAAATGATTGAAAGCCCAAAAAGTTTTCAAGTTGCATGTATTGTTACAACACAAATAATAGCAACAGTTGCAAGTAATCAATATGGAGGGCAATCAGTAGATTTAATCCATTTAGGAAAATATTTAAGAAAAAGTTATAACAAGTATAAAAAAGAACTTGAAAGCAAATATAAAGGAAAAATAAAAGAAAAAGTAATAGAAGACATGGTTCAAGACAGATTAAAAGCAGAACTAAAATCAGGAGTACAAACTATTCAATATCAAATAAACACATTAATGACAACTAATGGACAAGCACCATTTGTAACACTATTCCTACACCTAGAAAAAGATGATCCATATATCAAAGAAAATGCAATGATTATTGAAGAAGTATTAAGACAAAGATATGAAGGGATAAAAAATGAAGCAGGAGTATATGTAACACCAGCATTTCCAAAATTAGTTTATGTTTTAGATGAATTCAATAATTTACAAGGTGGAGAATATGATTATTTAACAAGACTTGCAGTTAAATGTTCAGCAAAAAGAATGTATCCAGATTACATATCAGCTAAAAAAATGCGTGAAAATTATGAAGGAAATGTATTCAGTCCAATGGGATGTAGAAGTTTCTTATCACCTTGGAAAGATGAAAACGGAAACTACAAATTTGAAGGAAGATTTAATCAAGGTGTAGTAAGTATCAATTTACCACAAATAGGAATTATAGCAAAAGGTGATGAAGAAAAATTCTGGAAGATATTTGATGAAAGACTTGAACTTTGTAAAGAAGCATTAATGTGTAGACATTATGCATTACTTGGAACACATTCAGATATAAGCCCAATCCACTGGCAATATGGAGCAATAGCAAGACTTGAAAAAGGTGAAAAGATAGACAAATTATTATATGGTGGATATTCAACAATATCTTTAGGATATATAGGACTATATGAAGTAACAAAACTAATGACTGGTGAATCACATACGACAGAAAAAGGACATGAATTTGCATTAAGAGTTATGAAACATTTAAGAGAAACAACAGATAGATGGAAAAAAGAAACAAATATTGGATTTGCTTTATATGGTACACCAGCAGAAAGTTTATGTTACAAATTTGCAAGAATAGACAAAGAAAAATTTGGAACAATTAAAGATGTTACAGATAAAGGATATTATACAAATTCATACCATGTAGATGTAAGAGAAAAAATTGACGCATTTTCAAAGTTATCATTTGAAAGTGAATTCCAAAAGATATCATCTGGTGGTTCAATATCATATATAGAAATACCAAATATGAACAAAAACTTAGAAGCATTAGAAACAGTTGTTAAATTCATATATGATAACATCCAATATGCAGAATTTAATACAAAATCAGATTATTGCCATGAATGTGGTTTTGATGGAGAAATAATAATTAATAAAGATAACGAATGGGAATGTCCAAACTGTGGAAACAAAGACCATAGTAAAATGACTGTAGTTAGAAGAACTTGTGGATATTTAGGAGAAAACTTCTGGAACGTAGGAAAGACAAAAGAAATTAAACAAAGAGTAATGCACTTGTGATGGTCAGTTTGGGGACAGGTTCGGAGTGACCATTTTTGGTCAGTTTAGGGACGGCACTTAGTAACGGGAATAAAACAAAAAAATAAAAAGAAAAAAGAAATCTGAGAACATATATAATACTCGGATTTCTTTTAATATTAATATGTAAAGCAATTTAGTTATCATTCAAAAATCTATCCAACAATTGATTTCTACAAAGCTCTTCAAAACTATCATCAAGAGGTTCTAAAACAACATCTTCTTTATACTTTCTATCTAAACAATGCTTAATAATATAATCAGCAAGTTCAGGATTTTTAGAAAGAAGAGGACCGTGTAAATAAGTTGCAATAACATTATTTTGAAAATAACCTTCTTCAGTATCTCCAAACTTGTTACCATTACCAAATAAAACTTTCCCAAAAGGATTAGAAATATCAAAAGTCTGACCGCCATGATTTTCAAAGCCAATAACTTTTGTACTTTTTCCATTAAGATTAGCTTCTATTACAATATTTCCAATACATCTTTTCTTTCTATCATTTATAGCCTCTGTATAATAATCAAAAACTTCTAAACCTGGAACAATATTACCATCAGCAGATTTATAATATTTTCCGAACAACTGATAAGCACCACAAATTAATAAAAAGAACACACCATTATTTATAGCTTCTTTAATATTATCTTTATATTTAATCAAATCATCAGCTAAAATTCCTTGTTCCTGATCAGCTCCACCACCTGCAAAAACTAAGTCATAACTATTAAAATCTGGAGGATTATCTCCAATAGAATATCTATCTATAATAGCAGTTATTCCACGTTTTTCTAATCTATATTTTAAAACTTGAATATTTCCATAATCTCCATATAATTCTAAAATATCAGGATATAAATATAATATTTTTAATTCTTTCATTAGAGAATACCTCTTTTCTGTTTTTTTATTTCTATATCTTTGTATATAAAAGATTTGGATGATTTTTTCTCCGTCCCCAAATCATCATTTCAACTTCAAAATTTCAGTTCTTGTTGGTTGCAAAGAAGTGTAATTTGCAATAACATATTTTTTAACATTTGTTTTATATAAATTTTTAACTGCTTCATGTAAATCTAGGTAAGGCTCTATTTTATTTGCATCAAATCCAGAAGTTTTAATTCTAATTGCCATGTCATAAGCTCTAGTTCCAGAAGTTATAACTCTAGATACATTATTTAAATTTGAAAAGTCGATATCCCAAATCCAAGAAACATCATGTCCGTCAGCTAAGTTATCATTCAAAATAAAAAGAAATTCTTTTTCATCATCATCTTCATTTAAAATTCTTAAACTAACGTTACTTCCAGTAGGATTTTTTGCTAAATTAATAATAGTTGGAATACCATTTATATCAATTTCTTCTAAACGACCATTATTCAAAACAAATTCTGATAAAGCTTTTTGTACAATTTTTGTATCAATATTATATAAGCTAACACATGAAATTACAGCAACAAAATTGTATATGTTATAAATACTATTAAACTTAGTTTTATATGTTATTCCACCAACTTCAAAGCTTCTATTTTTTAAATCAACATTTTTGGCAAGTTTATAAATTTTATTATTGCCATAATGACAATTAGGACATTCGAATTTTCCTATGTGAGAATACTGATAATATTCATATTCGAGACGAGTATTACAGAATGGGCAAAATTTTCCTTCTCCAGCTTCTTTCATTTCTTTTGTTGCATATTTGTATGGTTCAACACTAAAATAATATACATTTTTATTATCAGGGTTTGCTTTTCCAAGCCTTGAAACATTAGGATCATCACTATTTAATACTAAATTACCAGTATAAGTTTTTAAAAATTCATTTATTTTTAAAATTAAAGTTTCAACTTCACCATTTCTATCTAGTTGGTCACGGAAAAAGTCTAAAACAACTAAAGTATCTAATTTCAAATCTTTAAATACAACAGGAACGTAACCTTCATCAACTTCAAAAACTAAGTAATCAGCTTTAATTTTACCAGTTAAAGAACAATGTTTTAAAAGGGTAGATAAAATTCCAGTCTCCATATTGTTTCCTTCTTTGTTGCTGATAACTTTTTTTCCTGCTGTTTCAAAAACATATCCAATAGCATTATTTGTCATAGTTTTCCCGTTTGTTGCAGTAACAGCAATAATGGGACAATCTATTTTAAAATATTTAAATATTTTAGGATTCCAATCAAATGCTATTTTGCCAAGGAAATTGCCTCCTTGTTTACCTGCTATCTTTAATGCAATATTTAATAGTTTCATTATTAATACAATAAAAAAATTTTTCATACCTTTATTCCTCACAAAATTAGAATTTTCCTTATTATATCATAATGAAAAATATATGAGCAAGTAAATTTGAAAATATATAATTAGGAAATACACTAAAGTTGTATTATGTCGAAAAATGCGATGAGTTTTTATGAAAAATAGATAAAAACCATTGCTTTTTTTGATATTTTCTGGTAATATGTAATATGTAATCTTATAATTTTATTTTTATACTTATAATCAAAAATTTAATAGTCAAAATCTTGAAATTTTATCAAATTTAATGTATGATAGGCTAAGGATAAATAAATATAAAAAATATACAACTGTATGAAAGGAATTTGATAAATATGAAATCAAATTGGATAAAATACGTTTTTATCATTTTTATCATAGGAATATTAATCTTCGCAGTTTTAAAAATCAGACAAGACCAAGAAGAAATCAATTTAGAAGAGCAGAGCACATCAAATCAAGAAGAACAAGTAAAGGAGATTAAAGTTGGGATTGCAGGGATAGATACAATAAATCCGATTTTAAGTAATAACAAAAATGTGCAAGATATTACTAAATTAATTTATGAACCTTTAGTAAATTTATCTTCAGATTATAAGGCTGAACCATCTTTAGCAACAGAATGGGCTAAAGAAAGTAACAATTCATATTTAATTAAATTAAGAGAAAATGTTAGATGGTCAGATGGTCAGAGATTTACATCAGAAGATGTTAGATTTACGATAGATAGATTAAAAGAAATTTCTTCTATTTATTCATATAATGTTCAATATGTAATTGGAATAGATATATTGGATGATTATACTGTAAGAATTAATTTAGATAGAGAAGTGCCTTTCTTTGAATACTATTTGACATTTCCAATATTGTCAAAAGATTATTATGAGGGCGAAGATTTTACAACAACTGCAAAAAACAGTCAGCCAATAGGGACTGGAAAATATAAAATAAGTGCTGTAGATGCATCAAATATAGTTTTAGTGAAAAATGATTCATGGTGGGGTATAAAAGATACACCTTTAACGTTAGAAACAATTACTGTAAATCTATATTCATCAATAGGAGAATTATATAATAGCTTTAAAGTAGGAAACTTAGATTTAGTGGCAACAGATAATACAAGTTTATCAGAATATATTGGAACAATAGGATATACACCAAATGAAATGAAGGGAAGAGACCATACATTTTTAGCATTCAATACTCAAAACGAGCTACTTTCTAATATTGAAGTTAGACGAGCAATATCTTATTCAATTGATAAAGATAATATTGTTTCATCTATATTCAATAATCAAGCATATACAAGTAGCTTTCCATTAGACTATGGTAGTTGGTTATATCAAGAAGGAACAACTAGTAGTGGTTATAATGTAGAACAGGCAAAGCAAGTATTACAAGAAGCTGGTTGGACATATCGTTCAAGCTCTTGGCAAAAGATAATAGACAGAAGGACACAGCGAATAGAACTAAATTTGTTAGTTAAAGCAAGTGATGCTACAAAAGTTTCTGTTGCTCAGAATATAAAAACTCAATTAGAGGCACAAGGAATTAGAATAAATATTGTACAAGCCTCTGACGAAGAATATACAAATAGAATAAATAATAAAAATTATGATATTGCATTGTGTACTTTAACTTTATCTACATCACCAGATTTAACTACATTTTTTGGAGATGGTAATCTAGCAAATTATACAAATGAAGAAATTACAAATATTATGAATGAAGTGAAAAATACAACAGATGAAAATGTTTTAAAAGAAAGATATTCACGTTTGATAGATATTTATAAGTCAGACGCTCCATATTTGAGTTTGTATAATAATAAATATGTTGTTGCATTTAACTCTGGATTGGTAGGAGAGAAAAAGCCTAATTGGTTTTGTTCATTCTATGGAGTTGAAACATGGTACAAGTAAAAAAATTTAATAAAAGTGTTGACAAAACAAAAATTTGGTATATAATGTATCTATCAAACAAAAGTTCAAATTATTAAGGAGGAAAATTCATGGGAGAAAATAATGAAAAAAAGAAGGCACTAGAAGTAGCAATGAGCCAAATAGAAAAACAATTTGGAAAAGGTTCAGTAATGAAATTAGGAGAATTTAAAGCAATGGAGGTTGAAGCAATACCAACAGGAGCTTTAAGTTTAGATATAGCTTTAGGTATAGGAGGAGTTCCAAGAGGAAGAATTATAGAAATATATGGTCCAGAATCATCTGGTAAAACAACATTAGCTTTACATGTTATTGCAGAAGCACAAAAATCAGGAGGAGAAGCAGCATTTATAGATGCAGAGCATGCATTAGATCCAATATATGCAAAAAGATTAGGTGTTGATATAGATAATTTAATAGTTTCACAACCAGATACAGGAGAACAAGCATTGGAAATTACAGAAAGTTTGATAAGAAGTGGAGCATTAGATGTAATTGTAGTTGACTCTGTTGCAGCTTTAGTTCCAAAAGCTGAAATAGATGGAGATATGGGAGATTCACATATGGGACTTCAAGCAAGATTAATGTCACAAGCATTAAGAAAACTTGCTGGAGCATTAAATAAAACAAAAACAGTTCTTATCTTCATTAATCAATTAAGAGAAAAAATAGGAGTTATGTTTGGAAATCCTGAAACAACAACAGGTGGTAGGGCTTTAAAATTCTATGCATCAGTAAGAATGGATATTAGAAAAATAGAAAATATAAAACAAGATGGAGAAGTAAAAGGAAGTAGAGTACGTGTTAAAGTTATAAAAAATAAAGTAGCACCCCCTTTTAGAGAAGCTGAATTTGATATTGTATATGGGGAAGGAATATCAAAAGAAGGAAATATCCTAGATATGGCAGTAAATTTAGATATTATAGAAAAAGCAGGTTCTTGGTTTAGCTATAATGGTGAAAGAATTGGACAAGGTAGAGAAAATGTTAAGAAATATCTAAAAGAAAATCCAGACATCCTAAAAGAAGTAGAAGAAAAAGTTAGGGCTAACTTTGCTAAGGCTTTTGAACAAAGTTTAGGAGAGGAATTACCTAATGTAGATGACGATGAGGAAGAATAAAATTTAAGTTTAATTAATTAATGTAGGGGCATACACGAATTAGTTATTTAATTTGTGGTGTCTTTTCTTGATATTTAATCCTGATTATAGTAAAATAGGTCATAGAAAAATCAACATATAAATGAAGGAAAGGAATACTAATGTATACAATCGAAGAATTTGATAAAGAAAAAACAAAAGTACTAAAATACATAATATACAAAAAAAGAAGCGAGCAAGAAATAAGAAACAAATTTGCAAAAACAATAGACGAAAACATGTTAGAAGATATAATTGAATATCTAAAAGAAGCAAACTATATAAATGATAAAGAATTTATAGAAAAAACAATAAATAATTTCAAAATACTAAAAAATCTATCTATAAAAGAAATGAAATATAAGTTAATGGCAAAAGGATTAAATAAAGACGATATAGAAGACTATTTCTATGAAAATAAAGAAGAATTAGAAAAATATGAAACAAAATCAGCATCAAATATAATATTTAAAAAATCAGATTCAATGGAGCAAGATGAAATAAAGCAATATTTATTAAAAAAAGGTTATAAAATGGATAGTATAAACAGGGCTTTTGAAGAAATTTAGATTTCGAGAGTAAGTGCCGTCCCTAAAGTGACCAAAAATGGTCACTCCGAACCTGTCCCCAAACTGACCATAACCAAAAGGAGTAATTAAAATGTCACTATTAACTTTAGAAACAAAAAAATATGCAATAAAAATAGATAATTTTGAAGGACCAATAGATTTATTGTGTCACTTAATAGACAAAAACAAAATGGATATTTATGATATAAACTTAAGCGAAATAACAGACCAATACATAGAATATTTAAAAGAACAAGAAAGATTAAATTTAGAGATAGCCAGTGAATTTTTAGTAATGGCATCTACTTTGCTATATTTAAAGTCTAAAAAACTTTTACCTAAGCAAGAAGAAGAGGAAGAAGAATTAACTGAGGAAGAATTGATTAGACGTATTATAGAATATAAAAAGTTTAAAGAGATAAGCAAAGTTTTAAAAGAGAATTATAATAAATATTCTACTAGATACTATAAACAACAAGAAGAGATAGAATTGCCAAAGCAAAAATTAGAAAAGAATTATGAAAATACTTTAATACCACAAATTTATGAAGATTTAGTTGAAAGAAACAAAGTTAAATTAAATCAAAATGCAAAAAATATTGAAAAGATAGCAATACAAGATAATTATACAGTAGCAAGTAAAGTAAAAGAAATGTTCAAAGTTCTAATTAAGCAAAAGAAATTTATATTTAATAAACTATTTTCTATTAAAACACACAACAAGCAAGAAGTAGTAACAGCATTTTCAGGATTATTGGAATTATCAAGAAGAAGTAAAGTAGAAACAAAACAAGAAGAATTATTTGGAGATATAGAAGTAGAAAAATCTAAAAAAGTAGGATAAAATTATAAAATATTGTTTAATTTTTAAAAAAATGGAAAAACTAATTATAAACCTAAAAAGAAGGTGATATGATTGGTTTTTCTTTTGGTTTTGATAGTTTTTCTAATATTAATTATTATATTTACTTTTTCAAAAATACAATTACAAATATTAAAATTTAATTATTCCTCAGCTAATAAACAACATATTAATCCAAAATATAAATTAGTGTTGGCATGGTATATTTTAGGAAGATTACCTATAATAAAAATAAATGTAGATAAAACAAAATTTAGTAAACTAAAAGTAAAAGAAAAATTTTTAAATATGGAAATGGATTTTATACAAGGGAAAAAACAAATAGATAAAAATGTTTTGGATATTATAAAGAAATTAAAATTTTGTATAAAAAAATTAGATTTAAAAATTGATATTGGAACAGAAAATGCGGCTTTAACATCTTTAATAGTACCTATAATTAGTACAATAGTAGCATTATATCTAAGAGAAAAGATAAAAAGTAAAAAGGAGCAATTTTTTACGATACAACCAATTTATCAAAATCAAAATTACTTAAATATAAAACTTTCAGGTATATTTGAGTTAAAAACAAACCATATTATAAATGTCATATATTTATTATCGAGAAAAAATAAAAAAGGAGTGAAGAAATATGAGCGAACATCCAATAGAAGGTCTTATGACTACAGCTATGAATAGTATTCAAGACATGATTGATGTAAATACAATTATAGGAGAGCCAATTGAAACTTCAAATAATATTGTAATTATTCCAATATCAAAGGTTTCATTTGGTTTTGCAGCAGGAGGAAGTGAATTTAAAGGAGAAACAGTAGATGAATACACTAAAAAGGATAAGGAAGAAGCTATACAGTATAGACTACCATTTGGTGGAGGAAGTGGTGCTGGAGTAAGCATTAATCCAATTGCATTTTTAGTAATTCAATCTGATAATGTTAAATTGATGCCAGTAAATCATTCTTCTTCAATTGACAAATTATTAGATTATATTCCTGATTTAATGGAAAAGGCTAATAATATGATGAATCGTTGTATGCAAAATCGAAATGAAGAGACACAAAAAATTCTTAAAGAGATGCAAAAAAAGCATGATAAGAATATGAAAAAACAACAAGATGATAAAAAGGAAATAGAGCATAAAATTGAAGAAGAAGTAGAAAAGGTAGAAAAAGTTAAAAGAGAAGCTAAGCCACAAGAAGATATAGATTATGAATTTGAATATGATGAGACTATTGAGGATGAATAGAAAAATTAAAACAAAAAAGTCTAGCTATAATTATAAATAGTTGGACTTTTAAATTAATAATTTTTTTAAATTACGATATTATCTTAATAAATCAATCCATTTATAAACAACAGATTTAGTCATAGTAAACAAATTAATTTTTTCAACAGACTTACTTGCAATCAAATCAACAGTAGCTAATACTTCACCATTCATAGAATATGTGGCAGTACCAAGTTTTTGACACTCTTGAATTGGAGCAGAGATGTTTTCGTCAACAGATATACTTTGTTCTATATTTTTATCTTCGCCTTTTTTTATTAGAATACCTGCATTATCACTAAATACTATATCAACGCTAGAATCTACACCTTTGTTTACAATTGCAGTATTTACAATATCATCTTTTTTAGCAAATTCTTTGTATACAAAATTGTTGAATCCATAATCTAATAATTTTTCAGCTTCTGCAAAACGAACTTTGGTAGAAGGGGCTTTCATAATAACAGCAATTAGAGATAAGCCATCACGAGTAGCACTAGCTGATAAATTGTATAAAGCTAAACCAGTAGAACCAGTCTTTAAACCAGTTGCTCCTTTGTATGTCCTAATTAGCTTATTTGTATTAGTCAATTGAGATTTTCCATCTCTTAAAGAATCCATCCAAATAGTAGTGTAGTTAGTAATTTGAGGATGATTATTTAGTAGTTCTTTAGACATCAAAGCAATATCATAACTTGAAGTTACATGACCATCTTCATCTAAACCATGACAATTTTTGAAAGTGGTGTCATTCATACCTAATTCTTTGGCTTTGTCGTTCATCATTTGAACAAAGGCATCTTCAGAACCTGCAATAAACTCGCTCATAGCTACAACACAATCATTAGCTGATCCGCACACAAATAGCTTTTAGCATTTCATCAACTGTTAATGTTTCTCTAGGATCTAGCCATATTTGTGAACCACCCATAGATGCGGCATTTTCACTGCATGGAACAGAATCTGTTAAAGATATTTGACCACTATCTAAGGCTTCCATAATTAGTAAGATACTCATTACTTTTGTGACAGAAGCAGGGCGTAGTTGTTCATGTTCATTGTGTGCATATAGGACTTTTCCAGTTGTTTGTTCAATTAGAATTGCAGATTCAGATTCTAGATTCAAAGAATTAGTATTTGTAGAATTTTCATTAGATGTAGAAGTATTAATACTTTCTTGAATTGAATTTTCAGTAGCTGTGGCATTGCTAGAACCAGCAGAATTAGTTGTAGTAGTGTCTTGAACAGCATTTGCAGAAACTTCCGAAGCATCTGTGTCAAATGAGTCTGACCAAATATATGTAGATTCAATTGCAAGACAACTTGAAACAGTAAAAAATGTTAAACAAAATATTAGCAATAAACAAATAAAAAATTTAAAACTTCGCATAAAGACCTCCATCCAGAGCTATATACTCGAATATGTGATAGTACAATATATGAAAGTTTTAAATTTTTATTCATGTATAGCGGTTTTATTTTATATTTACAAAATTTAGGTTTGTAATTCAACCAAAGAAGTATAAACATAGTTACCATCTGTACTAGCCAAAAGCTTTACACTATTACTTAAATCATTTCTAAACTTAAAATCATAACTACCATATGCAACAGCAGCATCTTTACCTTTTGCAACGTAAGGGACGTTATTACTATGTTCATGTCTTTCAGTAACAACAAGACTTGGAACTGCAAGTACTGCATTATATAGTGTACTACTAACTTGGCAGTTTCCACCACCTAAACCTTCTTTTTTCTTACCATTGTGGTCATAAATGTCAGCTTTTTCATAACCTTTACTTGTTGTTGCTTTTCCTACTGTTTGACAAAAAGAAAATGTTTCACCTGCATTTACAATTGTACCGTTTAAAGTATTACAAGTAATTTCGATATTATTTTGTCGAGAGGAATCTTTTGTATATATTTTGGTTGAAAAAGAACTAATTGTTTGTTCTTTTGTAATTCCGCTTCTAATTTCAGTAGTTGTATTATCTGTAGCGTTATTATCTTGAGCATTGTTTTGGCCAGTTGTATTTTCTGAATTGTCCGTATCGACAGAATTATTTTCATCACTAGAATCATTGTTGGAATTGTTATCATTTGTAGCAGTTCTTTGAGCATCATAATCATCTGAATTAGAGTTGTTTGAGTTGTAATAAAAATAAATACCAGCTCCAATTAGAGCTAAAACAATTAAAATGCATAGAATAATCCATTTTTTATTTTTCATATCATTAATCACCAAAATTAGTATAACCATAAAAAACTAAAATATTATAATCATCAAAATCTTTCCTTTAAATTATTTAAAAACCTTATTTTCAATTGAATAATAACAACATAAATCAAAACAAAAATACCAATTTTAAAAACTGTTTCAACTAAAATAGAAGAAAAAGCAAAAGGTATATTACATGTAATAAAATATGCAAAAATGCAAGCAATTATAGGAAAAACAATAAATTTAAAAGGATTAATGTAATATTTAATTTTAGATTTTAATTGTAAAATACTAACTGTAAAATTTAAAAGCTCACTAACAAAAATACTTAAAATATATCCAGCAATTCCTAGATGTGGAACTACAAAATAGATAATGCTAATAGTAATTACAAGGTCTAAAATATTGCAAAACATTACATTAGTTTGTTCATTTATGCCTTTTAAAATATTATCAATAATATTATCAACATACATAAAAAACACTAATGGAGCGAGTAATTTAATCATAGGTGCAGCTTCTAAATTTTGATATATAGCTAGACTTAATTCATTAGAAAAAAAGAAAAAGACTCCAGTTACACATATACAAAATAAAGAAGCAGCTTTAAAAATTTTATTACAAACATCTTTCATTCTTTTATAATATTTACTTGCTAGTAACCTTGAAAATTCAGGAACAAGTAAACTACTAAAAGACGCAAAAAATACATTTGCATATAACAAAACAGGCAATACCATACCATTAATAAGACCATATTGAGAAACGGCCATAGAATATGCGAGTCCAGACATTTCTAGTCTAATCGGAATTAAAAATTGCTTTAATGAAGAAAGACCTGAACGTATATATGATGTTATTGCAATAGGAAAAGATATTGAAAATATTTGCTTTTTCATTTGAAGAGAAGTAGATCTTTTATTTAGATATTTTCTTATATCAACTAAATAAAAAATCATATTTAATGAAAAAGAGAAGAATTCTGAAATTACATCTCCTAAAATTAATGAAATACAAATATATTCAATTCCTTTTGAAATGTTAAAGTGTAATAAAATTAGTGTTGCAACTATTTTCATAGTCATTTCTACTGTTTGTGATATTGCACCTTTATAAGTTTTTCCAACAGAAGAAAAATATCCATTTATAACAGAAGAAACAGCAATAAAAGGAAGTCCAAGAGTAATTACATAAATTGGGACACTTGAAACAGTTGCTTTTAGCCAAGATTCTGAAACTATTGGTGCAGCAAGAAAAATTATCAAGCCAGAAATTAAACTTAATATTACAGAAAACCATATACAGGTTTTTGTTGCATTTATTCCTGTTATATAATCTTTTTTTGCAAATCTTTCTGAAACTATATATGTGCAGGCAATTCCAATTCCAGAAGTAGCTATTGTAATTGCAAAATTGTATACAGACATAATTAGGCTAAAAGTTCCAATTGCTTCTGTTCCAACTTTATTAGATATGTATATATTAAAAATTAAACCAATTCCACGCATAAATAATGTTGTGAGTGTTAAAATAAAACCATTTATTAAAAATATTTTTGCTTTTCTCAAAATTTTATCACCAATCTTTTAAAAAAATATTAAAATTCATAATTCGTCATTTAAGTTTATGAAGAAAGTTCAAAAAATATTGACATTTTAACTAAATAAAAGTATAATTAATATGTACTATATAAAGAGAGACTAACTATTAATTGTCAATAGTTTTTCGGAAAAATTTTTAAGTAATTTTGTTAGATAAAAAATTGCATTACAAA
>CALXCG010000009.1 GCA_944386745.1 uncultured Clostridia bacterium
AAGGAATTGGAAAAGTAAAAAAACAAGCACTATTAAAACATTTCGGAAGTGTTGAAAAAATAAAAAAAGCAAATATTCAAGAACTAATGCAAGTAAAAGGCATAACCAAAGAACTAGCAGAAAAAATTGTGGTTAGTTTGGGGACAGGTTTGGACTGACCATTTTTGGATAGTTTTGGGACGCAACTTTTGTTTGGTGGCTAAAAGAGTTATTAATAAAAAGTGGAGAGGTATTACCACTCCACTTTTACCCATTTCCGATGTTTTGCAATATCAGAAAGAGTTTGGTAAGCTCCAGGAAAATGATGCTTACGAAATTGCTTAACTTCATAGATATCAAATATTAAATATCCAAGAATTAAGCCGAATAAAAATACAAGCACTTTCTTCATGTAATCCCTCCTTCGGGAATTGAAAGCTAAGGAATATTCCTTGTTTATAGTTTCTAAATAAGTATAACACAGAATTTATATAAAATCTAGGAATATTATTTTATTTTTAGCATATACATATAATAAATAAAAATATAGGGGGAAATTATTTATGGAATATGCAAAAGACGAAATCTTTCAAATAAGATACAATACTAAACTAAACAGATTACAGATAGGGAGTGAAAGTTGGACAAGCAAAATACATAAAAAAATTAAAAGGCATAAGTTACTAACTACAATAATAATAGCACTAATAACATTTTCAACAGCAAACATTATTATGATTTACAATTTCATGGAAATTTTACAAAATGTATAAATCTATAAAACCCACTTGGAAAAATCAATAAAATATGGTAAAATAATACTATTCTAAGTATAGGAGGATAGTAGTTATTAAACTACCAGAAAAGATATGAAAATAGCAAATGAATGGAAAGAATACAAAATACTAGACATGGCAGAAGGGCAAAAACTAGAAAAATGGGGAAACGTAATATTATCAAGACCAGACCCACAAATTATATGGAAACAAAAAACATTTCCAAACAAATGGAAAGAAATAAATGCAACATACCATAGAAGCAAGACAGGAGGAGGAAGCTGGGAATTTAAAAAGAAAATGCCAAACCAATGGCAAATACACTATAAAAATCTAACATTTAATATAAAGCCAATGGGATTTAAACATACAGGATTATTCCCAGAGCAAGCAGTAAATTGGGACTGGATGATAAATAAAATAAAAAGTGAAAAGAAGAATAGAGAAATAAAAGTTTTAAACTTATTTGCATATACTGGAGGAGCAACAGTTGCATGTTTATCTGCTGGAGCTTCAGTTTGTCATGTTGATAGCTCTAAAGGAATGAGATCTTGGGCAAAAGAAAATGTCATATCATCAGGCTTAGAAAAAAGGCCAGTTAGATATATAATAGATGATGTTGTAAAATTTGTAAATAGAGAAATAAGAAGAGGAAACAAATATGATGCAATAATAATGGATCCACCATCATATGGAAGAGGTGCAAAAGGTGAAGTTTGGCAATTTGAAAATAATATATATGATTTAGTAGAGTTATGCACAGAAGTTTTATCAGATAAACCAATATTTTTCTTAATTAATTCATATACAACAGGTATATCTAGCACAGTATTGAAAAATATTTTAGAATTAACAGTAGAGAGGAAATACAAGGGAAAAATAGAAGCGGGTGAAATTGGATTACCAATGGAGAATTCGAAACTGATATTGCCTTGTGGTATTTATGGTAGATGGGAAAGATGAAAGTAATTTTTGAAGATAATCATATAATTGTAGTTGAAAAAAAGCCAAACATACCATCACAATCTGATAAAACTGGTGATATGGACATGTTAACTTTAGTTAAGCAATATATAAAAGAAAAATATCAGAAACCAGGAAATGTATATTTAGGATTAGTACATAGATTAGATAGGCCAGTTGGTGGGGTAATGATATTTGCAAAAACTTCAAAAGCAGCATCAAGATTAAGTAATCAAGTTAGAGAAAAAGTTTTTAAGAAAAAATATCTAGCAGTTGTTGATGGAAGATTTAAAGAAAAGGAAGGCTCATTAGAGGATTATTTATATAAAGATGAAAGAAATAATATGAGCAAAGTTGTAAATAAAGACAAGAAAAATGCAAAACTTGCAAAATTAGATTACAAGGAATTAGCATATAATGAAGTAAAGAAATTAAGTCTTTTAGAAATAAATCTACATACAGGAAGGCATCATCAAATAAGAGTGCAACTTGCAAATGCAGGACATAGCATTTTTGGTGACCAAAAGTATGGAAAACGTGGACAAGGAAAACAAATTGCTTTATGGGCATATGAGCTTACGATAGAACATCCAACAACAAAGGAAATGATAACTTTTAAAGATTTGCCAGAACCAATTGGAACTTGGTGCATTTTGAAAGACGTATCTAAAATATAGGTTGAAAAATGCAGGGAAATAGAAATTAAATACGAAAATAAGAAAAAAATATTGACTTAATTATTATGAATATATATAATATAGACATAATACTTAGGTCTATTTTTGTAAATAAATAAAAAATATGCTTAGGTCTAAAGTAAATAGTATTGAATACTATTCATAAAAATGGAAAGACTTATAAATAAAAAGATTTAATATATATAAATAAAAGATTATAATTTAGAAAATATAAAAATTAACAAATGAAGGGAGAAAAGTAAGATGAACGAAAAAGAAGAAAGTAAGGAACATAAAATAAAATTTAAGAAAAGAAATTATTCAAAACATCTAAAAAAGTCGGAAAAAGGTATAACATTAATAGCACTTGTTATAACTATAATAACCTTATTAATACTGGCAGGAGTGACAATTGCAGCTTTAATAGGGGAAAATGGACTAATAGATAGAAGTATACAAGCAGCATTTCTAACAGAATACCAAAATGTTAAAGAACAAGTTGATTTATACAATTTAAATATTCAAATTGAAAATAGGACAAAAGAAGAGTCTAATCTATCAGTTTTTCCATTAGGAGATAGAATTACAAGCGAAGAAATAGAGAAATGGAAAGAAGAAAAGATAGAGTTAACTGAACAAGTAGAAGACAAAACAGGGGCAACAATAGAAAATACCATTTTATATTGGATTGATTTTGATGAATTAGATATAAATAGTAAACATCAGTATATAATTGACTCTAGTACAGGATTATTATTTTGCTATGAAGGGCATAAATATTCAGGAAAATTACATCATATTCCGGATAATATAGAGAAAAATAGTGAAATAATTATTAGACCAGAATTTGAAGACGTAAATGAGTATCCAGTATTAAAAGACACAGGCGTAGAACAAGCTGGAATAGTAAGGATAAAATATGCTGAAGATAGTTTCTATAAAAACTACTACAGCCTTGATGAAGGAAAAAGTTGGCAGGAATACACCGGACCATTTGTTGCTGGGAAAAACATGGTTGTATATGCGAAATCTGTAAACACAATCACAGGAGCAGAAGCAATAAATTCTAAAGAAATAGTTATTAATCCAAAATCCATTGGACCTGAAGCTTATGATGGTTCTTTATCAACTTATTATAATTCAGGTACAATAGATGAAGGGTACAAATATATGTTAGTTGACCAATCTGCTATTGGTCTGACAGTACAAGCACATTTAGGATGGCAATACGCACAAATTCGATTACTAGATGAAAATGAAGAAATATTGTATGAATCAGACATACCTGGTGTGGATTCCGGAAACAAGACAGTTACATTTGAAATATTAGACAATACAAAATATTTAGTACTATATTGTAGCGATACAAGAGGTGATGGAGCAGTACTGTTTGAACTAGAAGTCATGAATAAGCCACAAATTAATATCATACAAAAGGCATATCCAGAATTAACTAGTGCTGGAGTTAATGCTCCATACATGAAGGTGACATTAAGTAATTTTGCTCAAGATAATATAGAAAAAGTATTATATAACAAGAACAATAGTAGCTGGAAGGAATATAATGGAGAAGAGATAAGGCTAGAGATAGGAGAAACGATACATGCTAAGAACCAATTAAAAAACGGAGGAGAATCGGAAATTGTTAGTCACAAAGCAGAACTAGATAGTAGAGCAATTACAGAGGAAGCATATGATGGTTCACTAGATACTTATGATAATTCCGGGAAAATATCACAAGGCTACAAATATATGTTAGTTGACCAATCAGCTATTGGATTAACCGTACAAGCACATTTAGCTTATATGTATGCACAAATTCGTTTACTAGATGAAAACGGGAATATACTATATCAGTCAGATATACCGGGTGTAACAAATGGAGAAAAAACGGTTTCATTTGAAATAGTAGAAAAGACAAAATATTTAGTTTTGTACTGTAGTAATTCAAGAGGTGATGGAGCAGTATTGTATGAGATTGAAGTTAAGAATAAACCTCAAATTAATGTTATGCAAAAAGCATATCCAAAATTAACTAGTAGTGGAATAAACAAACCAAATATGGAGGTGACATTATCGATTGATAATGAGAACTTAGTAGACAAAATTTTATACAGTAAAGATAACAAGAGTTGGCAAGAGTACAATGGAGAGACAATACAATTAGCTGTGGGAGAAACGATATATGCTAAAAATAAATTAAAAAATGGAGAAGAGTCTGATGTTGTTAGTCAGAAATGCGAATTGGAAAGTAGAGCGATTACAGAAGAAGCATATGATGGCTCACCAGATACTTATGATAATTCTGGAAAAATATCAGAAGGATATAAATATATGCTAGTTGACCAATCAGCCATTGGATTAACCATACAAGCTGATTTGGCTTGGATGTATGCACAAATTCGATTATTAGATGAAAATGAGAATATACTATACCAGTCAGAGATACCAGGTGTATCAGGGGCAAAAAAAACTATCACCTTTGAAATATTGGATAAAACAAAATATTTAGTATTGTATTGTAATAACACAAGGGGAGATGGAGCAATATTGTATGAACTTAAAATTGTAAATCAATAAACATTACTTAAAGTTATAATTAAAGAAGAAAGAGAAAAGTTGTTACTACTCAGCCCTAAAAACATCAAAAGGTAGTCCAAGTTAGTTAAATAACTATACTTAGGTTACCTTTTTCTATATTAACAAGTTCTTTGAAATAATCAATTCCTTGTTTTTTACATGTACTTATTATAGAGCGTATAACGCAATAATTTTTTAGTCCTCCATAGCTTCTATGGCATCCAGATACTTTTTTCTTCGTTTTTATTGGTCTTAAATCTCTTTCGGATAAATTGTTATCAAATGGTACTTTAAAGTTATATGCAAATATTAGATGATTTGTTTTATATTTCTTTAATCTATTTATTAATGCTTTTTCTTCTTTACCTAAATATTTAGAATTACTTTCCTTGTTTTCTTCTAGTCCTTCTTTTATTATTTCATCATATCTTTTGCTATACTCTTCTAATTCTTGTTCAGAAAATCTATCTATTCTGCTTTCTAAATATTCTTCTTTCTTTCTTTTTATTTCTAGTAGCAATTTATCCATTTCTTGTGACCAGTTATGTTTTGTCAATTCTGTATTGTTTTTTAAGTATCTTCTTAAATGCACATTACATTCTACATGTTTTTCTTTAATACCAAAATTATATATTGCTGTATCATGATCTTGTACTATATATCCTGTATATCCATCTAATATCCATTGCCTTTTTACTCGGTGTATTTTTTTATCTTTACTTGGAATATATACAGTTAGTTTATCATTACTGTAATTTCGTACATATCCCTTTTTATTGTTTACTTTTGTTTCTGTTAAATCTGTTTGCAAAATTACTGTATTTTTTAATCCTATTTTCATTTTCTTTATTGTGTTTTTACATTGCTTTGATTTTTCCTTTATCCAATTTACCAAGCTTCCTTCTGATATCTTTAACAATCCCCCTGTCAATATTTCAACAAATTCTTTTATTCTTCCTAACGAAATTACTTCTTCTACAACCATAATATCACACAACGTTTTAAAGTTTTCTCCATAATGTACATCTGATACAAATTCTTTTGGTATTTTTATCTCATTTCTTTTATTAAAGTAGAATTTATGCTCTTTTACTATTACTATTGTTTTGGTATCTATTTCATATTTAGTTATACAATATTTTCCATTTGGCTTTCCATGTTTTATTGTTTCTTTTTTTACATTTTCTTTTTTTAATAATTCTTCTACATCTTGTTTCGTAAATGTCGCTCCTTTATGTCCTTTTTGTCCTCCTGTCTTCTTATTACTCTTTTCTCTTAAATTTACTCTTTTCTTCTTTGGTTTTTCATCTTTTGATGGCGGAATACTTGAATTGGTACTATCTTTATTTAGTATTGCTTTCATTCTTGTATTATCGTCTTTTAATAATTTATTTTCATCTTCTAATTTTTCTATTTTAGAATTTAATTGCTTTATCTCTTTTTTATGTTCTTCTTTTAAATTATGTATTTCTTCTGAATGTTGCTCTTTAAGTTTTTTTATTTCTTATTTATGCTCTCCTTTTATATCTTTTATTTCTTGTGATAAATTATCACATTTTTTCAATACATCTTCTAATTGTCTAAAGATATGTTTATCATAATTTGATGCCATAATTTACCACCTTTCCTTTTTCTATATTATATATCAAGATATCAAAAAAGACCATAACAGTAGTATTTCAATACTGTTACAGTCTTTGTAATATTCTGTGAATAATTGATTTCTATTTTGATTATTTTGTGAATAACTTGTTTTTAGGGCTGAGTAGTAACGAAAAGTTGAGGCAATAAGGAAAAAATTGTGAAAAACAATTGCAATTTACGAAAATATATGCTACAATATTCAAGTATCAATGAGAGAAACCGTTAGGAGGAATGAATATAAATGGAAATAGCAAAAGGAATATTGATTGTAATATACTTTTTAATAGCATTAGCATTAATAATCTTAACACTAATACAATCAAAAGAAGATGCAGGATTATCTTCAACAATCACAGGTTCATCAACAAATAACTTCTTTGAAAAAAATAAAGCAAGAACAAAAGAAGGGAAACAAAAAAGATGGACAGTAATATTAGGAATTATATTTGCCATACTAACAATTGTATTGGGAATATTATATATGGCGTAGTATAAGTAAAAAAGGGCGGTTTCAAAAGTAACTGCCTTTTTTTGTGAATTATCGTGAAATTGAGATTCAAAGGAGTGTCCCTCAACCCCTAAAAACAGGGATTTTAAGGACCGTCCCCTAATCCCGGAAAGGAAAGATGAAATTGGAAGAGCAACAGCAAAAGATTTTAGATTTAATGAAAGATGATGATTATGTGCCGATGAAGGCTAAGGAATTAGCCATGATTATGAGGGTGCCTAAAAATGAATATAGTGATTTTTTAGAGGTGCTTGGAAATTTAGAGTTAGAGATGAAGATTCAAAAGAATAGAAAGAATCGATATAGATTAGCCGAAAAGACATATTATGACGGTATTTATAGGAAAAACCAAAAAGGTTTTGGTTTTGTACGTTTAGAAAATCAAGAAGATGAAATATATATTTCAAAAGAAAATTCTTTAAATGCCCTAAACGGAGATAGGGTTTTAATAGAGATTTTAGAAGAGAGTAACAAAGTTAAAAGTGCGGAAGGAAAAGTTGTTAGAATTTTAAAACATGAGAAAGATACTGTTGTTGGTATTTTTCAAAATAATAAAAGCTTTGGTTTTGTTGTTCCAGATGATAGGAGCTTTGGCACAGATATCTTTATTTCTAAAAAGAATTTTGGAAAGGCAAGAGACAACCACAAGGTTTTAGTTAAAATTACTAAATATCCTCAAAATGGAAAAAATGCAGAAGGTAAGATAATAGAAGTGCTTGGAAATGTTAATGAAGCAGGTGTAGATATGCTTTCATTAATTAAGGAATATAATTTGCCATCAACTTTTCCAGAAGAGGTTGTACAAGAGGCTAAAAAGTTTGGAGATACTATTGATGAAAAAGATATACCAAACAGAGTAGATTTTAGAGATAGAGAGATTTTTACAATTGATGGAGAAGATGCAAAAGATTTAGATGATGCAATAAGAGTAGAAAAATTAGATAATGGAAATTATAAGTTAGAAGTACATATAGCAGATGTTAGTCACTATGTAAAAGAAAATAGTTTGTTAGATAAAGAAGCACTAATTAGAGGAACAAGTATATATATGCTAGGTAGAGTAATACCTATGCTTCCAAGAGAACTCTCAAATGGACTTTGTAGCTTAAATGAAGGCGAAGATAGATTCACTATTTCATGTATAATGGAAATTGACCAAAAGGGAAATGTCGTTTCAAGTGAGGTTGTAAAAGGAATAATCAAAGTAACTAAAAGAATGAGCTATAATGATGTTCAAGCAATTTTAGATGAAAACGAAGTAGTAATTAATAAATACAAACAATATATACAAGAATTTAAAAATATGGAAGAATTAGCAATAATCCTAAAAAATAGAAGAATGGAACAAGGATATTTGAATTTAGATATTCCAGAAAGCAAAATTGATTTAGATATAGATGGAAAAGTAGTTTCTGTTGGAAAATATGAAACAAGTTTTGCAAATGAAATTATAGAACAATTTATGCTATCTGCAAATGAAACAATAGCAGAGAAATTTTATTGGCTACAAGCTCCATTTATATATAGAGTACATGAAAAACCAGACATAGAAAAAATTCAAGAATTAAACAAATTTTTAATTAATTTTGGATTAAAAATAAAGGCAAATAAAGATAATATTTATCCAAAAGAATTTGCAAAAATATTAGAAGAAACAAAAGGAAAAGAAGAAGAAAAAGTAGTATCAAACTTACTGTTAAGAGCACTTAAACTTGCAAGATATGAGGCAGAAAATAAGGGACATTTTGGAATAGCAAGTAAATATTACTGCCATTTCACATCACCAATTAGGAGATATCCAGATTTATTTATTCATAGAATAATATCAAAATATTTAGAAGAAAATTATGATGTGAAAGAAAGCTGGATAGAAGAACATCAAAAACAAGCAGAAGATAGAGCAAAACAATCATCAGAAAGAGAAAAGATTGCAACTAAAGTTGAAAGAGAAGCCGAAGATTTGAAAAAGGCTGAATACATGGAATCAAGAATTGGCGAAGAATATGAAGGTATTGTATCTTCAATCACTTCATTTGGAATGTTTGTGGAACTTGAAAACACAATTGAAGGCTTAATTCGTTTTGATGATTTAGGTGACGAATATTTTATTTATGATGAAGACAGAAAACAGTTAATTGGTGAACATTCAAATAAAGTATACAAAATTGGTGATAAGGTTAAAATTAGAGTAAAGAAAGCAAGCAAAATTTTAAGACAGATTGATTTTGATATTATTTGAAAATGATTTGGGGACGGAGAAAAAATCATTAAAATTATTATAGATATATTTATTAATTGTTACTAGTCAACTATATTAATTTCAAGCCCGCGTCAGTAATTGATTTCCAAAAAATTGGTGGATATCCTTAAAAGGGGGACCAATTTTTTGGAAACAATTACGCTTAAACAGGGCAATCTAATTTAAAAATTGACTAGTAACAATTATTTATTGTATATCAATTTGGAATGATTTTTTCTCCGTCCCCAAATCATTAAATTGAAAATAGTGAAAATATACTAAGGATTGAAACAAGCAAAGAAAACACAATAACAGTAATCCCACCAAACTTATTATTTTCTTGTTTAATCTCATATAAACCATAAGCTACAACTTTTAGAAAAATAAATATTATAACAATAATAAATAAAATAAATTGTAAAGAATCAAACATAAAAACCTCCAATAAACTGTAATAGAATTTTATATAATATATTTCTAATAATTGATTTTAAAAAATCGGTCCCCCTTTTAAGGATATCCACCAATTTTTTAAAATCAGTTATTAGAATTAAAATAAAAAATTAGGTCTCAGTTAGTAGATAACTTGAACGAATAGAAGCATCAACAGACACATCAAAGAAACTATCAGAATAATGTTCAAGCCAATTATAATTCTCAAAATCTTGAGTCGTTAAAAACTTACTTTTAGCATTTTTTCCAAAACCATTAATATCAGATTCTAAATCTTTAGAAGTTTTGTATAGATAGTTAGAAAAAACTGTTTCTAAGTAATTAGAACAAGAATCAGAAACCTTTTTTAGTACATCATCATCTAAATAACTAGAATCCGCCTTCATAGAATAAATACGCCCAGTAAAAGAATAAGAAACTTTAATATATGGCGAACCATTTACAATATCTACATCTATTCTAGAATCTATAATAGGAGTTAAATAAATATCAATATATGAACTACTATCATTAGGATCTGGAACAGAAACTAAGAAACTAGAAATTTCATTTCTGGTAGCCAAAAAAGACAAAGTTTCAATAGAATTTAATTCACCTACCAATTTATCGCCTTTAAAAACAGCCATACCAATATTTTCACTTGTAGTTTTACCAGTTAAAGAAGAAGAATTCGCTTTATTAGAAGAATCTTTTTGAGAATCTATCCCAGTAGTTGTTTCATTATCTTCAGAACTAACGCCACCTAAAATCGCATACCCTTCGCAAGAATCACAAATAAGGCTACTAAAAAATTCTCCAAGAGTAGCATTAACTGTATAACCTGTTGATTTACTAGAATTTGCAAAGATTTCATAATGTTTTGTTAATAAATTTTCAGCTAAAGGCTTAGAATTTTCTAAATAATATTTTGCACTACATTTTGTAATAACAACATTTGTAGAAGGTCTAATTTGAGCATTATTAAATAAAGTATAAACTTCTTCAGAAATCCCATTCATAGCTAACTCTTCTGAAAAAGCTATAATTTTACAATGAGATAAATTAAGTTCTTTTCCGATATAAGTATTCATCAGGTTAATTCCATTACTAATTGAAGAACAATCAATACTATAAATAATTGAAGGAGATTGTTCTGTTGAGCCAGATTCTGAAACAGAAGAGGCATTAGTAAACTGAAAGCTCATTCGTAATTGATTAGTATCAGAATTATCTATTGCTATTGCAACAACAGTTGATAAATTGTCGATACTTAAAGCAGAATATGAGCCAGAAAAAGCCACTAAAAATATTATCATTACAATTAAAATAAATAAACGTCTAATCCAAATTTTCATTTTTAATCTCATTCCTTTCTAAAGGCACAAATCTGGTTGGAAAAGAATTAAATTTTGGCTAGGAAAACAAGTTTGAAATTTATGAGGCGTACATTTTGTACGTTGATTAAATTTCAAATGAAGTTTGACGACGCCAAAATTGTAATTATTTTTCAACCTTTTTCAAATAAGCAAGTAATAAAATTAATATACTAAGAACAAGTCCAATCCAAATAACAAGGCGAGGATATATATCGGTTTCTAAATATTTAGAAATGCTATAATTAGAAGGCAGCAAGCTAATTGAAAGCATCAATAAAGCAAAAGGAACAAGAAGCGGTTTTGCGTTTCTAATATTAGTAATTTTCTTAAAGATATTCATAGTAATGTGAAGAGTAATACTAAAATAACAAGCCATACCAATAATCCAAATTAACAAAAGGATGGACTCTAACCTCTGAAAAAATGAGCCAAATTCAATATATCTTGCAGCAGAATAAAGAGGCATAATTTCATCAACTTTTAACAAAAATGTAAATGTCAAAAGGATTATAGCAACACATATTATAAGATAAACAATTGAAAGACCAATTGAAATCATAGCTACTTTTTTAAATTTTTTAGGTTCTTTTAAATATGGAGGAATAAAATATAAAAACACAATTCCACCAAAAGCCCCTAAATTACCAAGACCAGTAACAAAAGTATCAAAAAGGCCATTACCAAGTATAGGTGTCATATTTTCAAAAGATAAATTCTGATTATTAGCAAAAAATATAAATAATATACTAACAAAAATTATAGGTAAAATAATCAAATTAATCTTAGCAGTAACAGAAAAACTAAAGTTATTAGAAATACAAAGTGCAATAATAAAAGTGAGAAGTATAAAGAAAAGGCTAGTCATTGGATAATACACAGTTTTTAAACACTCGCAAAAATTTCTAAGTAAAATACTACTACTAAAAATAAAATACAAAATAAAAATCATACCTACAATCTTTTGAAAAACAGGTCCACCAAGAAAGTTAGCAATATCAACAATATCTTGACTAGCAAAACCTTTAAAAAGTTTTACAATTAAAAGAACAAGAAAAAACATGATAATACCAACATATAATAAATTAATAACAGTTGCAGAACCTGTAACACTTAAAAGACTCTTAGGCAAAGAAACTAAAGTATGAGCAACTAAAACAATTAAAATAATACTAATAGCTTCTGGAACTGAAATCCTTGAATTATTCATTCTTTTCATCCTTTCAGTGCAATGGGGACGTGTTACTTTGCACCAAATGGTGCAAAGGTGACATGCTAACCTGTCCCTGTTACATTATTTAGTGCATTTTGGGGCCGTCCCCATTGCACCATTTCATTGAAATGTCAGCCTGCTTCTTTTCTCTTTTAGAGCGAAGGAAAGTTGAACGATATTCTCTTTTCCAAATAGGTGGAAGAATATAAGTATTTCCTTTTACTTTTTCCAATGAGGAAACACCAGTCATATATGGAACTCCAAATGATGTTGTTCCAGCCATCATTGATAAATATACAAATAACCCTAATGCAATTCCAAGAAATCCGCATAAATATCCTAAAAATATAAAGACAAAACGAGTTATACGTACATGTAATCCAAATGAATAATCTGGTATAGCAAAAGATGATATTCCAGTAATTGCAACAACAATAACTAAAATTGGGCTAACAACACCAGCAGAAACTGCAGCTTGTCCTAACACTAAAGCCCCAACAATTCCAATAGTAGGACCAAGGGGAGAAGGAACACGAAGCCCTGCTTCACGTATTAATTCAAATGAAATTTCCAATAAGAAAATTTCCACAAAACTTGGAAAAGGCACATTCTCTCTAGATGCTAAAATAGAAAATAACAATTCTGTTGGCAATAATTCTTGATGAAAACTTGTTATTGCAATATAAAGACCAGGTAAAAGTAAAGTTAAAAATGTTGCAAAGGCTCTTATAAATTTTAGAAAATTAGCAAAAAGAGGTTTTTCATTCATATCATCAGGTGAACTTAAAAAATCATTTAAAACTGCAGGCATAATTAATGCATATGGAGAGCCATTTACTAAAACTACAACTCTACCATTTAATAGATAGCTACTGGCTTTATCAGGTCTTTCTGTTGCTAACATTTGAGGAACATTTAAAGAACTCTTGTCAGAAATTAGTTGTTCCAATTGCCCAGAAGAAAGTAAAGAATCTATATCTAAATTGCTAATCCTATACTTAACTTCAGCTACTAAATCGTCATTTGTTAAATCAGATAAATAACATACTGCACATTTTGTTTGAGTGATTTTTCCAACAACAATATTTTCAATAACTAAATCTTCATAATTTACAATTCTCCTAATTAATGAAGTATTTATACGAATATTTTCTACAAATGCTTCATGAGGACCTTTTACAACAATTTCGTTTGAAGGTTTATCAACACTACGTTGCTTAAAACCTTTAACTTCAATATCAAAAGCAACTGATAAAGTATCAATAAATAAAGCACAATTTCCGAGAATTAATACTAGGTATAATATCAGAAAATTTGCTTTGAGTTTTTACATTATTTTGAGGCATTAAGCAATTCATGATATATGAAGCTAAATCAAATTTTTTTACTTTTCTAACAGTAATATTATTTGTAACAGCTTCTGATACAACTTTATGTTGTGCACCATCAAAACTATTACTTTTATTTCTAAGCATTAAAGGTTTTAGAACAAAGTCATCTAAGATGACAGAGTCTACCATAGCTTCTATATAAAATAGAAATGCATTATATTGTTTACCTCTAACATTTAAAGTAAATTCTCTTAATACAACGTCACTGTTAATCATCAAATTATATCTTGTTTTCATGTATTCTAGATTAATAGATAAACTAGGAAAAATATTCTCAATTTGTTTTTGTAGATTTTCTACATTATCTGATTGCGCTTGAGAATTTTGTTCGGAATCTGATGTTAAATTAAATTCATATTCTTGAACAGGGGTATAGGCAAAGTATTTTTGCCATAAATCTTTTATTTGCATAGGCACTTCCTTAAATAATATATTTTTATTTAGTATTTCAAAAATATAGGAAAATATACTATTAATTGCTATAAAAAAATGATATAATAAATATGATGACAAAAAAGAAAGGAACAAAAGATATGAGAAGTAGACTTGCAACATTTATTATATCTATTGTAACAATTTTGATAATAGCTGTATTTGCACTTTTCGGAATAATTTTTTGGCAAGAATTTAAAGAACTTCAAGCAGGGGCAGAAGTTGAAGGTGTGCAAACAGTAATTACCGAAGATCAAAATAGAAATACAATAGACCAAGATATAAAAACACCAGAAATCATAGAAAATCCATTTGACCAAATACAAGATAGCGGTCAAAGTTCAGCAGTTAATATTGATTATAGTAATGTAACAGTAGACAAATATTTTTATAATCAATTAGAAGAACCATCACAAACAATTTATAAAGCATTTGAAAGTAATAAAGAAAACATGAAAAGTGGAACTTATAGAATTGACCTAGGAAATAGCTTTTCGAATATATTAAATCAAACCAATGGTAGTGATTTATTAGGACAATATTATCAATCTGCAATTGAAGCATATACATATGATAATCCAGAGATATTTTATCTGAGTCCAAACAAAATGTACTTAAATATTGAAACTACAACTCTTGGAAACAGTGTTACATACAATGTGTATATAAATAACGGAAACGAAAATAATTATTTTATAGATGAATTTTCATCACAAGTACAAGTAGAAAATGCAATTAGTCAAATAGAACAGGTAAAAAATCAAATATTACAAAATAGAAGCGGAAATACATATAACGATATAAAAATGGTACATGATTATTTAGTAGAAAATATTGAATATGATACAACAGTTTCTCAAAGTAATATTTACAATGTTTATGGAGCATTAGTAAATGGAAGAGCAGTTTGTGAAGGCTATGCAAGAAGTTTTAAGTATTTGATGGATGAATTAGGAATATCTTGTACATTAGTTATTGGAACAGGTACAAATTCACAAGGACAAACAGAAAATCATGCTTGGAATTATGTGCAATTAAATGGAAATTGGTATGCGATAGATTGTACATGGGATGATCCAGTATCATCAACTGGATATGTAAGTCAAAGTTCAAGATATAGATATTTCTTAAAAGGCTCTAATGAATTTTTGCAAGACCACACACCAAGTGGGCAATTTACAGAAGGGGGAAAAGTGTTTAGATATCCGAATATATCTCAAATAAACTTTGAATAAAAATATGAAAATATTAATTAAATAGAAGATAAAAAGGTTTTAAGAAAGATCAGCTTTATAGCTGATTTTTCTATACTCAAAAAAAGATATACATAAAAACTTGCAATAAAACAAAAAAGATAGTATAATAGAATATATGGAGGAAAAACATGGAACAAAATATAAATTTAGAAAAATTATTAGATATATTAAAAGCAAAGAAAATAGTAATATTTTTTATAATTATGATTTCTATTTTGTTGGGGTATATATATACTTCATATTTTATTGTGCCAGAATATATAGCAACAGAAGATTTGTTGTTAATTCCAAATGAAGGTAAAATAAGCGATACAGAATTAAAATTGGATTCTGAATTAATATCAACATATGTTAATATTGCAAAGAGTTCAAATATATTAAAGAAAGTAAAAAATAATTTGAATCTAAATATAACAGAAGAGAAATTAGCAGAAGATATTGAAATAAATTCAAAAGAAGATACATACGTTATACAAATAAAAGTATACAACGAAGACGCACAAACAGCAGTAAATATAGCAAAAGAATTAACAAATGTATTTATTGATGAAGTTAAGAAAATATATAATTTAGAAAATATTGGAATTATAGATGAAGCAGAATTACCAAGTAGTCCATATAATATTGATTACAAAAAATATATGGGGATATTTTGTATATTAGGAATAGTAATAGCTGGAATATATATATATTTAATATATATATTTGATAATACAGTAAAAGAAGAAAACGTAGAAAAATTCACAAAATTAAAAATATTAGGGAAAATTCCTATAAACAATAAAAATAGTGATGAATTATTATTAGAAGATGATACTAAATCTTATATCATAGAAAATATAAATACAATAAGAACTAATATTATGTATATGAATTCCATAAGCAAGGTCAAAACAATACTTTTTACTAGCTGTTTACAAGGAGAGGGAAAAAGCTGGATTTCTGCAAATATAGCAGTTGCATTTGCAAAATCTAATAAAAAAGTTTTATTGATGGATGCGGATTTAAGAAAAGGAAGAGCTGATAGAATTTTTGATGTAAATAATGATGATGGTCTTTCTAACTATTTGTATGCTATGACGGGTGATGTAAAAAAAGATGTACTATTATGTAAAAATTATATTAAAGAAACAAAGATACCAAATTTACATATAATGACAAATGGAACTATTCCGCCTAATCCATCAGAGATTATTAGTTCAAATTATATGAGAGAATTGATATCAATTTTTAGTAATGCTTATGATATTGTAATAATAGATGCACCACCTTGCAAGTTAGTATCAGATAGTATTATATTGTCAACTATGGCGGATTCTACAATAATAGTTGCAAAAGACAACAAAACAAAAATAAAAGACGTAGTCGCTGCAAAGAAAGCAATACAAGTTGTTAATGGAAAAATAACAGGTATAATTTTAAATCAAAAGAAAATAGATGATAAAAAATATGAACAAAGCTATTATGGAGATATTGGAAAGTATAAGAAAAAAGAGTTAAAAGAAGAAAACATATTGAAGGTCGATGATATAGTAAAAGAACTAAAAAAATCAACACAAAAAATTGAAAAAGACATAATAGAGAGAAATAATAGAATTGAAAACGAAAGGAAAAATAAGCAAAAAACTCCAAAAATTGATAAGAATGTGAAAGAAGAAGAAATTAAATTTGAACAATATATGCAAAAAGCTAGAGAAGCTTTAGATGATTTAAATTTAAAACTTAATAAATATGAAGTGAAAAATAAACTAGACGAAAGAAGAATGAACAAGTATATCAATAATAAAATACAGAACAAATTGGATGATATGCAAGAGCGTTTAGGAGAGAAGATTAAAAATATATTAAAAACAGAAATTAACAATGAAGAAAAATTTCAAAATATGGATGAAAAGATTGAAAAAGAAGTAAATCTTATCAACAAAAACATGGATGAAAAGATTGAAAAAGAAGTAAATCTTATTAACAATAACATGAATGAAAAGATTGAAGAAAAAGTAAATCTTATCAACAATAACATGGATGAAAAAACTGAAGAAAAAGTAAATCTTATCAACAATAATGTGAATGAAAAAATTGAAGAAAAAGTAAATCTTATCAGCAAAAACATGGATGAAAAGATTGAAGAAAAAGTAAATCTTATCAGCAATAACATGAACGAAAAAACTGAAGAAAAAATAAATCTTATCAACAATAACATAAATGATTTAAAACAATTAAATGAAGGAAAATTTGAAAAGATAAAAGAAGAAAGTGAGATAAAAAAAGAAGAACTACTTAAAATAATAGAAGATAATAATAACCAAATGAAGAATAGTCAAATAGAAGAAATACATACATTAATAGAAAAAAATATTGATGAAATAAAGAATAATTATGAGAAAGAGATTACACAAATAAACGATATATTACAATCGCTTCAAAATAATTATTCTGAACTTGCAAAAGCAATAAATACTAAAAAAGAAGAAAAGAAGAAAAATAATAGGTCAAATATAATTGATATGAAGTCAGTTAAAAGAAAAAATAAATATTCTATAGACGAAGATATTTCATTTTATGAGTTACAAAAAAATGCAGCTTATATAATACCAATTTCTCATAAAAAAAGTGAAAAAATTGATATGGATTTAGAAGAGAAAAGTTTTGAAAGTTTTATAGGATAAAATGGCGTAAATCAATTATAAAATAAATTATTTCATAAATTATAAAAATTACATACAAAGTCAAAAAGTAAAAAAAGCACATGAAAATGTGCTTTTTTCATATATAGCAAAGGAAACATTATTATGATACAAAAGGCATCAAAGAATTATACAAATTAATCCACCACTACCTTCATTAACAATTCTCTCTAAAGTCTCTTGAAGTTTAATTTGAGCTTCTTCTGGCATCTTAGCAAGCTTAGTTTGTAAACCTTCATTTACAAGCTCATGCAAACTCTTTCCAAAAATATTAGATTCCCAGATTTCTTTTGGATTACTTTCAAATTCAGATAATAAGTAATTTACTAATTCTTCTGATTGCTTTTCAGAGCCGACAATAGGCGAAACTTCAGTTTCTACATTTGTTTTAATTAAATGAATTGAAGGAGCAGTTGCTTTTAATTTTACACCAAACCTTGAACCCTGTTTAATCATTTCAGGCTCTTCTAAAACTAAATCATCAATTGAAGGAGTAACAATACCATAGCCCTTACGTTCAACTTCATCTAATGCATAAGATATTCTGTCATATTTCTTCTTAGTTTTAGAAAGTTCTGAAATTATGCTAAATAAGTCACCTTCATTGGAAACAGGAACTTCTGCAATTTCTGACAACACTTGATAGAACAATTCATCTTTTAAAGTAATATCAATATTTACATTACCAGAGCCTAATTGGATATTAGATATTTTAGTTTGTGAAATTATTTGAGTAGTTGAAATTTTATTTACGCAATTAGAAACATCTTTCAATACTCTAATATCTGAAAATGCATCTTTAATTTCTTTGTATAATTCAGCTTTTAATGGATGGCTAAAATCTAAACCATCAATCCATTTAGGAAATTTTATACGGATTTGACTAGCTGGAAATTCATATAAAATTTTTGAAAATATTTCATTGATATCATCAATTGTTAGATACTCACAATTAATTGGAATAACTGTTGTTTGATATTTTTCGCTTAAGTTTTGGGCCAATTCTTTTGCATAATCAGATTCAGGAGAATATGAATTTAGTAAAATTACAAAAGGTTTGTTTAATGCCTTTAATTCAGATACAACTCTTTCTTCAGCTTTAATATAGTCATCTCTTGGAATATCAGTAATACTACCATCTGTTGTAACTAGAATTCCAATAGTTGAATGTTCTTCAATAACTTTTTTAGTTCCGATTTCAGCAGCAGTTTCAAAAGGAATCTCTTCATCAGACCAAGGTGTTTTAACCATTCTTGGCATATCATCTTCTAAATAACCAATAGCGTTATCAACTAAATAACCAACACAATCAACTAATCTAGTTCTAAATTTTAGATTATTATCTAGAGTTATTTCAACAGCCTCATTTGGAACAAATTTAGGCTCTGTTGTCATTATTGTTTTGCCACCAGCACTTTGTGGTAATTCATCTTTTGCACGTTCTTTTTTGTAGTTATTTTCTATGTTTGGAATTACTAATAAATCCATAAATTTCTTTATAAAAGTAGATTTACCAGTACGAACAGGACCTACCACCCCTACATAAATATCACCATCAGTTCTTTTTGCGATGTCTTGATACAAACTAGTATTTTCCATCTATTTACCTCCTTAAAATTCGTGTAACCTAATTACTGTATCTTGAACAGTAAAAATGTTTGTACAAATTACTTTAGTTAATATATATTGAGCATTTTTCCGTAATATGACAAGTTTGGTTAAAAAACTTGATAATAAAAAAAATATGTGATAAAATAGCACCATTAATAGGAATTGAATATAATATAATAAATAAAATTTTCCTTATAAAAATTTAATTCTTTTCCAACAGTGAGTACACGAGAAATATATATATAAAGATATTACAATATAGTACTGAAAGGATGAAAAAAGGATGGATAAAGTACAAGATGCAATTGATATTTTAAAAATGTACAATCAAGAACATATTATTAAATTATTAGAAAAATTAGATGAAGAACAAAAAGCAGAATTAATTGAACAAATAAACCGTATAGATTTTCATCAAATTATGGAATTATATGATAATACAAAAAAAGAAATCGAGATAAAAGAAAATAAAATAGAACCATTACCATATTTAGATAAAGCAAAACTAACACCAGAACAAAAAGAAGAATTCGAAAAATTAGGAGAAGAAGTTATAGAAAAAAATCAATATGCAGTTGTAACAATGGCAGGAGGTCAAGGAACAAGATTAGGACATTCAGGTCCAAAAGGAACATTTAAATTAGATGTATATGGTAAAGGTAAATATTTATTCGAAATATTAGCAGAAAATTTAAAAGAAGCCAATAAAAAATACAATGTGAGTATTCCATGGTATATTATGACAAGTAAAGAGAATAACAAACAAACAGTAGAATTTTTAAAGAAAAATAATTACTTTGGATATAACAAAGATGATGTGATAATATTCACACAAAGTGAATTACCATTAGTAGATACAGAAGGAAAACTTCTAATCAATAAAGATATGAAAATAAAAGAAGCATCTGATGGCAATGGTGGTACATATTCTTCATTAAGAGCAAGCGGAAGTTTAGCAGACATGAAAGAAAGAGGAGTTAAATGGGTATTCATTGGTGGAGTAGATAATGTTCTATTAAAAATGGCAGATACTGTGCTTTTAGGAATGGCAGTAAAAAAAGGAGTACAAATAGCATCAAAATCAGTAGTAAAAGCAAACCCACATGAAAAAGTAGGAGTATTTTGCAAAATGAATGGACACCCAAAAGTAATAGAATATGCAGAGTTACCAGAAAAAATGGCAGAAGAAGTGGACGAAAATGGAGAACTTAAATATGGAGAATCACATATAATGTGTAATCTATATACAATAGATGCAATAGAAAAAATTAGTAAAGAAACATTAATGTATCATAGTGCTTTCAAGAAAAATTCATATATAGATGAAGATGGTAAAGAAGTAATACCAGAAGAACCTAATTCATATAAATTTGAATCATTCATTTTTGATGCATTTGAATTTTTTGATGACATAGCAATATTAAGAGGAAAAAGAGAAGATGACTTTGCACCAGTAAAAAATAAAGATGGTGTAGACAGTCCAAGAACAGCAAAGGAGTTATATGAAAAGTTCTGGAACAGAAACAGGGATTAGGGGGACGGTCCTAAAAATCCCTGTTTTTAGGGATTAAGGGACGGACCTCAAAATAATTAAAATGATATATTTATAATTAATCCAATAGAATTTAAACTTTGAATAAGGATGAACATTAAAAAAGTGCCGTCCCAAAAGTAGCCAAAAATGGTCAGTCCGAACCTGTCCCTAAACTAACCACAAGAGGAGGAAAAAAAGTGGAAGAATGTAAAATAAAAAATTTATATAATTTAGAAGAAACAATTGCAAAAGAATTACTAGAAAAACATGATTATCCATGGGAAATATTACCTGAAATTAGTGATTTTATTATAGAATTAGGAAATAAACTAGATGAATCAAAATATGAGAAAGTAGGAGAAGATGTATGGATTGCTAAAAGTGCTAAAGTAGCACCAACTGCATATATACATGGGCCAGCAATTATTGGAGAAAATGCAGAAATAAGACATTGTGCTTTTATTAGAGGAAAAGCAATTGTAGGAGAAGGAGCAGTTGTTGGAAATTCAACTGAATTGAAAAATGTAGTTCTATTTAATAAAGTTCAAGTACCGCATTATAATTATGTAGGAGATTCAATTCTAGGATACAAATCACATATGGGAGCAGGATCAATTACTTCAAATGTAAAATCAGACAAAAAATTAGTTATTGTAAAAAATGGAAAAGAAAAAATAGAAACAGGTTTAAAAAAGTTTGGTGCAATGTTAGGTGATGAAGTAGAAGTAGGTTGTGGTAGTGTCTTAAATCCAGGAACAGTTATTGGAAAAAATACTAATATTTACCCTTTATCTTCTGTTAGAGGTGTTGTACCAGAAAAAAGTATTTATAAAAATCAAAATGAAATAGTAGAAAAAAGATAAAAAACTCACACAAATTATGTGTGAGCTTTTTTGAACTACATTTGTTGATTTCCAGGAATAAAGTAATCAACTACACCATAAATTAAAGCACCAATAATAGCAGCAATCCAAGAAATTGAATATCCAGCTACAAAGAACTGAGTTACATATAATGTAATAGCTGCCAATGCAAATCCTACAAACCCTTTACCGAATGGACTAGCATGTAGTCCAGTGAATTTAACAATTAAATAATCTATGGCTGTTAAAACAACAGCAGCTATAATTAAAGTCCAAATACTATTAATGGTAAATCCAGGTGTGAAAAATGCAGTAATAGCTAATACTACAGCAGCGGCAACTAATCTACCAATAATCTGCCAAGCAGTAGAAGCTCCACCTTTTGATTGACTTCCTTGTGCTTCTTGCATAAGTCCAACCTCCTTAGTTTAAAAATTCATCATGTACTTTTTTTTAAAGGTTCTACAATTATTATTAACTAAAAAAATATATTTATTCAAAAAAATTCGTATAAAAAAGTTAAAATTTGTAAAAAATAAGAAAGAAATTTATAATAATTGAAAAGTTATTTATTAAATAAAAAAACTAAGATATAAGTTGGGAGAATTAAAATGTTAATTACATTTTTTAGGTCAATAGTGTTATACATCATAGTTTTAATTGTAATGAGATTAATGGGGAAGAGAGAAATAGGACAGTTACAGCCATTTGAACTCGCAATATCAATAATGATAGCAGACTTAGCTACAATTCCAATGACAGAAACAGGAATACCGATATTTAATGGAATAATTCCAATTTTAGGATTATTATTAATGCATTTGATAATATCAATGATAAATTTAAAAAGTTTAAGAGGAAGAGAAATAATTTGTGGAAAACCTTCAATACTAATTTATAGAGGAAAAATAGATGAAAAAATATTAAAAAAAGAAAGATTTACAATTAATGAATTACAAGAAAAATTAAGAAGTAATAATATAGTAAATTTAGGAGATGTAGAATATGCAATTTTAGAAACAAGTGGGGAAGTGACAGTAATTCAAAAACCAGAAAAAAGAGGAACCATACCAGAAGATTTTAATATACAACCTGATTATGAAGGAATACCATATGATTTAGTAATTGATGGTAAAGTAATGAATAAAAATTTAAAATTACTTGGAAGAAATTATAATTGGTTAAAAAAACAAGTAGAAAAATTCGGCATAAAACCAGAAGAAGCCTTAGTTGTGACAATTGATGGAAAAGGTCAAATTTTTTGTCAAAAAAAAGAAAGTGCATAGGAGATTGAAAATATGTTAAAAGAAATAATTATTTGCATAACTATTGTAACAGCAATTATTATCGGAAATGGTATTACTCAAAAATATACAACAGAATCTGTGGATGAAATGGTTAATTCACTAAATAGAATAAGAACGGAAGTTTTTGAAAATAAAGAGAATATAGATATAAATAATCTTGAGAGTGAAATTGATAATTTAAAAGAAGAATGGAAAAAAAGACATGAAAAGTTAGCTTTTTATATAGAACATGATGAATTAGAAAAAGTTGAAACAAATTTAACGGGATTAAAAGGTGAAATAGAAGGTGAGGAATATGGAGAGGTTATGAGTAGATTAGACCAAAGTGTTTTCTTACTTGAACACATAGAAGATAAATATAAATTTAATTTACAAAACATATTTTAAAAGCCAGAGTTTAACTCTGACTTTATTTTTCATTTACTGTATCTGCATATTTTTTCAATTTTTTATAAACCAAATAATTAACAGTACCAGCTGGGAACTTTCCATTCTTATCCTTTTTTCCAGCAGGGACACCAGTTAAAACTTCAATACCCTCTTCAATAGTAGAAACAGAATAAATATGGAATTGTTTATTTTTAACAGCCTCTACAATTTCATCAGATAATTGCAAATTATCAACATTTTGTATTGGAATCATAACACCATGAGAACCATCCAAACCTCTCATTTTACAAATTTGGAAAAATCCCTCAATCTTTTCATTAACACCACCAATTGGTTGTATTTGACCTTTTTGATTTACAGAACCAGTAACAGCAATTGATTGATTAATAGGAATTCCAGAAAGACTAGATAATAGCCCATATAATTCTGTACTAGAAGCACTATCACCATCTACACCATTATATAATTGTTCAAAACAAATACTAGCAGTTAAACAAAGAGGAATATCTTGTGCAAACATTTCTCCTAAATATCCAGTAAGTATCAAAACTCCTTTAGAATGAGAAGGACCAGAAATCTCAACTTCTCTTTCTATATTAACTACACCGTTTTTACCAGTATAAGTATTAACAGTAATTTTAGCAGGTTTACCAAAAGTATAATCTCCAATGCTCATTACAGTTAAACCATTTAATTCTCCAACTTCAAAACCAGAAGTATTAATTAAAAGAGAATTTTCTTTTATCATCTCTAAATATTTAGTATCATATTTTTTAACCCTTTCAGTTCTTTGCTCTAATGCCTTGTCAATAAATTTTGCTGTAACTACTTTAGACTTAGAAATTTTAGCCCAAGTAGCTGCTTCACCTACGACTTGTATTAGATCATCAAAACGAGTAGATACTTTTTTATGACTTCCAGCAAGTTTTGATGCATATTCAACCAAACGTCCCATTGCACTTCTATCTAAATGTGGTAATTCTTCATGCTCACAAAACCCGTGAATTATTTGTGCAAGTTTATTCAAATTTTCAGCATTTATTGGAGCTTCTGATTCAAATTCAACCTTTATTTTAAACAGTTTCCTAAAATCAGAATCCATTGCAAGTAAAGTCTGATAAATTTGCTCATTTCCTATTAAAATTACCTTCAAATTTAAAGGTATAGGCTCAGGTTTCAAAGAAACAAGAACCATTGAAGATGAACGTTGGTCTGCAGTATTTTCTATACCTATCTCTTTTATACGTAAAGCTTTTTTCAATGCTTCATAACACATACCGTTTGCAAGTAAGTCTTTAGCTTGGAAAATTATATAACCACCATTTGCTTTTTGAAGCAATCCAGGCTTTAACATTGTATGGTCAGTTTTTAAAGCACCATAATAATTTTCATATTCCAATGAACCAAAAATATTATGATATGAATAGTTAGAATCCATAATAACTGGTGCTCCGTCAAGGCTTGAATTATCAACAAATAAATTTACACGATAATTCATACATGGATCAGGTTTTCTAACAGCAGGACCTTGTCCGCCAGGTTGTCCAGAATGTTGCTTTGTATCATCTTCTAAAAAAACAGGAATATTTTTTAATACATCTTGTTTTACATCATTTAAAAATTGATTTATCTTTTTATTTCTCTTATATTTTGATTTTAAGAAATTAATGTGGACATTAACAGTTAATAATGCTACATTAGATTGCCATTCTGAAATCTTCTTATCAGATTGACGTTCTATTTCCTTTATTTGACTAATAACATTCATAATTTGTTCTTGAACCAATACAGATTTTTCTTCATATTCGTGTTTAATATTTTCATCTAATTTTTCGAATTCTTCTTCTTCAATAGCCCTACCCTCAAAAACTGGCATCATATAGATTCCATTTTGAGCAGCTTTTACTTGAAAATTATATTTAGAAGCATCTTGATTTAATTTATCTAATAAAGCTGAGCGTTTTGCTTCAAACTCTTGCTTAATTAATGCTTTTTCCTTTTCAAAATCATCATTATTAAATGTCTTTTTAATATCTTTTCTAATTTCTTTAATAAAGCCGTCCATGTCTTCTTTAAACTCTTTACCTTGTCCAGCATTTAAAGAAACAGCGATAGGCTCATTTGGATTATTAAAATTATAAATATAACACCAATCAGAAGGAACTTTTTTCTTTTTAGAAATTTTATCTAAATAATTTTTAGTGTACATGGTTTTTCCAACACCACTTGGACCTTCCAAATATAAGTTATATCCTTTTACATCAACTTGCAAACCAAATTCTAGTGCTTTTATACCACGGTCTTGACCGATCCCGGTTTGTATTGATTCTAGTTCTTCAGTAGTTTCGAATTTGAATAAATCGGTATTACAAGTCATTTTTAAATCTTTATATGATAATTCATTTTTATTTTTCATTTGTTTCCTCCAATCATTTTTCTTCTATTATATCCAGTTCGAGTTTATTTTATATTACTTAATAAAAAAAGTAAAGAAATAATTAATAAAAATTGTAAAAAATATTGCAACAATTGTAAAAATATGGTAATATTATGTTGCTTTTATTCATATGTGAAAATTTATTCAATGTATTTTATTTTAATAATTAATATTCCACATATTCATTGAACTTTCAAGGCTTAAAGCAACAAGTCACTAGAAAAAAACAAAAAACATTCAAAAACTATTGACGAAATATTTAACTTATAGTAAAATAACCGAAAGCGAGGTGATAAATATATGGAAGAGAAGATTTTATCAATACTTGAAAATATTCATTCAGAAGTTAAAGGTGTAAGACAGGATGTAAATGAAATCAAAGAAGACCAAGTTGAAATGAAACAAGACATCAAAAATCTTCAAGAAGAACAAAAGGGAATGAAACAAGACATCAAAGAATTGCAAGAAGGTCAAGCAGAAATAAAACAAGAAATGGTAGGAATGAAACAAGACATTAAAAAACTACAAAAAGAACAAACAGCATTGAGAAAAGAAATGAAACAAATGAAAAAAGAACAAAATATAATGAAAAATCAACAAGAGACAATAATAGAAAACATAGAAATAATAAAAGAAAGGCAAAGAATAGACGAAATAAACATAGCAAAAATATTAGAAAAACAAAATGAAACTTTTGCATTATTATTCAAAGAAAACAAAGAAAATAAGCAAAGTGATGAAAACATAACAAAAAATAAGAAAAATACACCAAATTTGAAGCTAATTAAATAATTTTCAAAATTACATATGAATAAAAAAACGAAGAATCTCTAAAACGTCCAAAAAGACAGGATAGAAATAGAGATTCTTTTTAATTCGAACTTTGAGTCAAAAGCAAGAAAAACTATTGCAAAAATAAGTATATAAGTATATAATAAGAACAATGATTTAACAAATTAATTTGTGATATTCGGAATTGATTATATTTATGCCAAGAGAGGAAAGAAGGTAAATATGAACAAGACAAAAAGAAAGATATTTGAAACATCGATGAAACTATTTGCAAAAAAAGGATATGAAGCAACAAGTATAGAAGAAATAACAGCAACAGTAGGAGTAGCAAAAGGAACACTTTATTATCATTTTTCTAGTAAAGAAGAAATCTTTAATTTTTTAGTCGAAGAAGGCATAAAATTATTACAAAACAGTATCGATATAAAAACTGCAAAATTTCCAAACTATATAGACAAAATAAAAGCAATAATATTAATACAAATAAAAATAGTGGACAAATATGAAGATATAATTACAATCTTATTAAGTCAATTTTGGGGAAATGAAGCAAGAAACCAAATGTGTAAGGAGCAAATATTAACATATATAAGCAAAATAGAAGAAATAGTAAGACAAGGAATAGAGAAAAAAGAAATAAAACAAGGAAATCCACAAATAATAGCATCAGAGATTTATGGACTTATAGCTTCAAGTTTAGTATATAAAATAAGAAATAGTGGACAGATTGACATTATGAAACTATATAAAGAATTTGAAAATACAGTAATAGAAGGTCTAAAGATAAGATAATTAGGCATTAGCGAAATCAAAGATTTCGAGGCCAAAATGTGCAAAAATTGGTTTGTAATTATTGCACGTATCAATGTAAATTAAAAAATATAATAAAAATATACTTGAAAGGGGATTGCCATGAGAGAACAAATTTACAAGAACGAAGGGTATAGTAATTTAAAAGAAATGCTTCAAAAAACAGGAGAAAAGTTTGGAGATAGACCTGCATATATATTTAAAACAGAAATAGAAGGTAAATTTAGAGAAATATCTCACAAACAATTTAGAGATGAAATAAACAATTTAGGAACAGCTCTAATTAATCTCGGACTAAAAGATAAAAGAATAGCAGTCATTTCAGAAAATAGATATGAATGGGGAGTAGCATATTTGGCAGTTGTTACAGGTACAGGAGTTGTAGTACCATTAGACAAAGCCCTACCTGATAATGAAATTGAAAACTTGATGATTCGTTCAGAAGTTGAAGCAATATTCTATTCAAAAAAATATGATGAAGTAATGAAAAAAATAAAAGAAAAACAAACAACAAAAGTAAAATACTTCATTTCAATGGATTTAGAAAAGAAAGAAAATGATGTTTACTCTGAAAAGGAATTAATTGAACAAGGTAAAAAGCTAATAGAAGAAGGAAATAGAGAATTTTTAGATGCAAAGATAGATAATGAAAAAATGTCAATAATGCTATTTACATCAGGTACAACTGCAATGTCAAAAGCAGTAATGTTATCACACAAAAATATATGCAGTAATTTAAAAGACATAACAGCAGTTATAAAACTAACACCAGAAGATAGATTCTTATCATTCTTACCATTACATCATACATTTGAATGTACAGTTGGATTCATCTATCCAGTATCAACAGGTGGTTCAATTGCATTTTGTGAAGGAATTAGACATATAGCAGAAAATATAAAAGATTATCAAATAACAGCAATGATTTCAGTGCCAATCCTTTTTGAAAGCATGTATAAAAAAGTAATGAAAAGCATAGAGAAAAAAGGAAAACTAAAAACAGTACAAAAAGGAATAAAAATAAGTCAATTCTTATTAAAATTTGGAATAGATATAAGAAAAAAATTATTTAAAGAAATACATGATACATTAGGGGGAAAAGTAAGACTATTTGTAGCTGGAGGAGCAGCATTAGATCCAGAAGCAGAAAAAGGATTTAATGAATTAGGATTTACAATGTATCAAGGATATGGACTAACAGAAAGCTCACCAGTAATTGCAGCAGAAGACGACAAATATAGAAGATTAGGATCTATTGGAAAAGCCTTTCCAAGTTTAGATGTAAAAATAGTTGATCCAAATGAAGAAGGAATAGGGGAATTGGTTGCAAAAGGCCCATCAATAATGCTAGGATATTATAATAATGAAGAAGCAACAAAAGAAACAATAGATGAAGACGGTTGGTTACATACAGGAGACTTAGCAAGAATAGATAAAGATGGATATATCTTTATTTCTGGAAGAAAGAAATTTGTCATAGTATTAAAAAATGGAAAAAATATATATCCAGAAGAAATTGAAGCACTGCTAAACAAAATAGAAGGTGTAAAAGAAAGTTTTGTATATGGTTATCCAGAAGATGATGGAGATTATAAAATACATGCAAAAATAGTATATGATAAAGAAAAAGTAAAAGAAATATATAATACGGAAAATCTAGAAAAAATAAAAGAAATATTATGGCAAGAAGTTAAAAAAGTAAATAAAACAATGCCAGCATATAAATATATTAGAGAAATTACAGTAACAGACAAGGAACTAATTAAAACTACAACACTGAAAATAAAAAGGTTTGAAGAAATAAAGACAGTGCTTAATGAAAAATAAATAAAAGATTGCAGAATATGTTGAAACTTAGGGGAATAGAAAGTATAATAAAATAGCAAAATGTCGAAAGAAAAAAGTTTTTGTAATAAAATTGTAATATTTCTGTAACAAAAACTTAAAATAAAAAAAGCCAAACACACTTGTAGTTTGGCTTTAGTTAATGTATAATTATATTTGAAATAGCGAAAAAGCAAACACGCGTAAGATAAAGGAGGTACATTACAATGTCTAAATCTGGCATAGTAAATGTGAGAATGGTTATCACAGAAGAAAAAATATTATCAAATATAGATAAAATCCAAAAATTAATAAATCCAAAAAGTAAAAAGCAAATCGTTCAATTAGAAGATGACACATACTTTAAGGATTTAATTGAATCAGTAAAAACATATTTAATTGAATATCCAAAAAAGAAGAACTTCCCAGCAAGTGTATACAAAGCTGCTTATGGGTTAGTTGAATATGCTACAAATCAATTTGAAGAAAATACAAAGAAAATAGAAGAATTAATTAGACAAAGAGAACAAAATATAGCTACAGCAGGTCAATTAAAAGAAATATTAGAAGCAGTAGAAAATAAAGAAAAAGATTGGAAAGACCAAGTAAAAAAAGCAGAAGATGTATTTTCAGAAGATATTATAGAAACTCTAACAATAGTTGGAAAAGCAAAAGATACAGAATCAGACGACTACAAAGATGCTATGAAATTATTACATGCTAGAATAAACAACCTAGAAGCAAATTTACATATAGAAATAGACATGGAAAGAATTGAAGATAGATCAAAAGCATTAAGTTACATAGGAATTGAAGTAGCAGATGCATTAAAATCAATACCTACACCAATAGAAGAACCAGTAGTACAAAATGTTGTTGAAGAGCAACCACAAGAACAAGTACAAGTACAACAAGCAGTTGCAACAGAAGAACAACAGGCACAAGAACAACAATATGTTCAAGAAACAACATTTGAAGCTAAACCAAGTCTATGGCAAAGATTTAAAAATAGCAAATTTGTTAGAGCTATTAAAGCAATTACAAAAATTAGAATTGTACTTGATTATTCAGAAGCACTTCCAGAAGGAAGAGGAGAAAATAATCAATAAAAATAAATTTTCATTAAAAGTCTAGATTTTATCTAGGCTTTTGTGTTATAATGAAAAACGTGAATGGAAGAGTGTTGAAAAATAATTACAATTTTCCAACCAGATTTGTGCCTTATAAAAGGATGAGATTGAACGTGAAAGAAGTAATAAGTAATTTAATAATTAATTTGAGAAATATAATTAGAAAAATACCTAAGAGAATAAAAGCTATTTTAATAGCCATATTAATATTGATTTTAATAATTATTCTAATAGTTACACTAGTAAAACAAAGTAAAAAGCAAAAATATGTAGAATATGATGGAGAAAATTTAAGTGAAAGTAAATATCCAGGATATAAAGAATTAATAGATGAATTACTAGAACAGCATCCAAATTGGACATTTACATTATTCTATACCAAGCTAGATTGGGAAGAAGTGATAGAAAATGAAGGCCATTCAGATAATAGAACATACCCTTTAAACTTAATTCCAGATTCATCTCGATATCCAGAAGACTGGAAATGTGAAATAGATAGAGATAAAACCTATGACAATGGAACATGGCTATGCGCATCAGACAAGGCTATTAGATGTCAAATGGATCCTAGAAATATATTAAATGAAGATAATATTTTTCAATTTAAGGAACTATCATATGTAGAAAATGCACAAACAATAGAAGGCATTAATGAAATAACAGAAGATACTTTTTTAGAGGGAGAAAATATTTCAAATGCACTAATACAAGCAGGAAAAAATGCTAATGTTGATCCATATTTTATAGCATCAAGATTAATTCAGGAACAGGGAAGAGATGGAACAACTTTATCTAGAGGATATGAATATAATGGAATGACTGTATACAATCCTTTTAATATAAGAGCAGTAGGAAATTCATCAGAAGAAATAATTGAAAACGCAGCTAGATATGCTTATGAACAAGGATGGGATACTTTAGAAAAAGCAATTATTGGAGGAGTAGATTTTGTAAAAGAAGGATATATAAATGTAGGACAAAACACTTTATATCTCCAAAAATTTGATGTTGTTAATCAAGATGGAGAATTATATACTCATCAATATATGCAAAATTTGATGGCGCCACAATCTGAAGCAAGCAATATGCTTGAAATTTATCAAAGTTCTGATACTGTTGATGAAAATTTAAATTTTATTATTCCTTTATACGAAAACATGCCAGAGGAAGTGTCTGAAAGATAGTGGTGATTTTATTAAATAGATTAGAGATATTTTTGACAACTTTCTTAATAGAAGAATGAGAAAAAATAGATAATATGGACAAATAAAAAATGAAAATGAAAGTTGTCAAAAATATTATAATATACACAAAGAGCCATTTAATGCCACTATAGCTCAGTTGGTAGAGCAACGGATTCGTAACCCGTAGGTCAGCAGTTCGATTCTGCTTAGTGGCTCCATTTGAAGAAAACTTACGGACTATAAAAGGTTCGTAAGTTTTTATTTTATATATGAAACTTAAATGTTCTCTTTCTAGGCAGGAGAATATTTTTTTGGCTTGAGTTTAAAACTATTCAAATATTAAAGCCCAATTTTGAGATACTTGAAGTGATTAAAGATTACAAGTATAAAGAAAAATGGCAAAGTTAAACATTTATTACATACGAATTTACAAGTTATAGAGCCTACTGAATATTTAATTACATATCCTACTACGCTTGCGATATTAGAATACATTGTTAACTATACAATATAATTCGTGATTTTTCATCTGTTTTTTTCTTAATAATTTGATTCTAATTTATCACACATTTTTTTATTTATCAGCACTTCTACTATTGATAAGAACAGCAATATAAACTCAATTATAATCAATTCATATTTTATTAAAATCAAAGCGAATAAGCCACTTAACAATAATTGACCTATTTTCCTATAAACTTCAATATCTATCATTATTTTCTGTTGGTTTTTCTTACTTGTAATTTTTAATGCTACATCTTCAATATATACTTGAAAAGAATCTCTAATAGCAAGTATTAAGAAAAATCCCAAGGACATTAGTAATACTTTTAATATAAAATTAAAAGTAATAAAATGTCCTATAATTAAAAACAGAAAAGCCATAGCTTCTAAAATTGTCAATACTATACTCATTTTATCTTTAATTTTTAAATACAATTTTCCAAAAATTATATTTCCTATTATTCTAGCAACTCTTGATAAAAATACAATAATAGTTATATAGTAAGTAACCATTTCAACTGATAATATTTCTTGGAAATCATATTGCATAAACAATTTACTATTACTTTGCCCCATTTTTATAATAGAATAAAATAATGCATTTGATAAAATTATTATAAAAATTATCGACGTAATTTTTACTTTTTTATTAACATTTTTTACTTCTTTTTTGTTTGTTTTTATTTCTGCTTCGTAAAACTTAAAAGATAATAAAAAAATAATAAAATATATTGCAATGGAAATATACATTGGAATATATTTGTCTATATTAAATAAATATCCAGAAATTAAAGCAGTTACCATTGTCATTATTCCATATATTATTTTTGCTTTATTTCTTACAGAAAAATATTCTCTTTCCTTATTTATTGAAATCATGTCATTTCTTAATAAAATACTAGACATATTCCAAAACATAAAAGCCAATTCATTTATAATTCTATATATTACCATTGATATAAATGAATTGCCAAATGTTACTATAATTGAAGATAGTAGTAACATAAATGTTCCTAACCTAATTGAATTAGCATTGCCAATTTTTTTTGTAGCGGTTACAACAATTTTTTGTGATAATATACACACTAATAATCCTATCATTGTAATAGCAGATATTTGACTTGCGTTTAAACCTTTAACCAAAGTCAAAAATAAAGTATCTATTGGTACAAAAAAAATTAAATCTGCCGAAAATGCATAAAATATTGGATATAATCTTATCGAATTTTTTACTTTTTTTATTTCTTCCATCTTAATACTCCTAATTCTATTATCTAATTCTTTTCCTTTTGTCAAATCTATAATATTTTATTATTTTTTATCACTTAATTCTTTGTCTAAACTTGAATTATCTTTTATACACATATTAAACAGTTAAGTTTTTTAACTTACTACATCAAAATCTAATCTTATATCTTTTAAATTGTTATTATCAATTTAAACTTCGACTTTGCATATATTGACATTTTATGAAATTATATTAATAAAAGATATTTTTAACTACCAAAATCTTCTGTAATAAAGTCTTATATTTATTATTTATTATCATTTCATTAACAATAATATCAAAATTAGAACTTTTATGTCTTAAATCTATATTTAGACATCCAATTTTTTCAATGGATTTTTTATAAATTTATAATAATTCTGAAATATTATAGCATAAATAATAAAATTTTACTATATTTTCATTGAATTTATTAATAATTTTTATATAATATTTTTAGAAAGAGAACAAAGTTCGTAACATGTATGTGATTCGCTCCATTAAGTAAAATCGTCGCACTTTGGCGAAGTATTGATAAATCAACAGTAAAAGGTTAATTTTTTTTGTCGCCTTTAACTTGAAAAAGGAAGGCTGGTGTGGTATGATTAGAATTGTAAAAAAGAAAAACAAAATACGAGAAGAATTACTCTCTAAAATTGAATGGACTTGTAGTTTGAATTCTATAAAACTTGAACACATAAGGAGATATGAAGGTTGTTTAAGAATTATAGAACACACAAACTTAGCATATGTAGAACCACATAGAGTAATCATTAAAGATACATTATTTTTATTCTTTAATGAACACGATTACTTTTATGTGGGAGATTTAAGGTATAAATACCCCTTATCTCAATTAAAAGATTACATAGAAAGGCTATTTTAATTTTAGAGTTTTTTTGTGCCTTTCCATTCAGAAGTGAAAGGAGAGATTTTATAAAATGAAAAAAGAAAAGAAAATTACAGGTATTTATATTAGAGTAAGTACAGAAGAGCAAGTAAGAGAAGGATTTAGTTTGGCAGAGCAAAAAGAAAAGTTATTACAACTTTGTAAATTTAAAGAATATGAAGTATTTAAAGTATATGAAGATGCTGGAGTAAGTGCCAAAGATATAGAACATCGACCTAGTTTTCAAGAAATGTTAGCAGATATGAAGAAAGGCAAAATTAATTATATTGTTGCGTACAAATTAGATAGAATTACTCGTTCAGTTCGTAATTTAGAAGATTTAAAATTATTTTAAATAAATGGATGTAGAATTTTATGGGAGTATTATTTTATAATAATAAGGATACTATTTGTTTTAAATATAGATTAACAAATTTTATAATTATTTATCTAAATTACAATGTATATTTTTAATAAACACTCATATAATATTAATGTCAAATTTAGTTTGACAAGTTAAATAATTTATGCTATAATTTATTTAACTTGACCCTTTACTACTTTTGTAGTAATGCGGGAGTCCAAAATGATTTTGGAGAGTTCATAAGCAACTCTCCTTTTTATTTTGTAAAAAACTTAATTATTTGTTTATCAATTAAGTCAAGACTTTCATTTGATAGACGAACATTTTTGAGAACGACATCATAAAATATTCTTTGTTTACTGATTGTGGTAATTTGATTAATTAGAACTATACTTTCTTTTTTATATTTATTTATACTTTTACTTAATTGATCAATATATTTCATTTCTTTTGAAATTGACTCTTGAATAGACTTTGGAATTTCTTCTAAATCATCCAATTTTATCAAAAGCCTATTTAATCTTAAATTTTCTTTTTCGATATTTTGATTAAGAATATTATAGAGTTCATTTCCTAAATTTACACAAGACTTAGGATATCTCTTGTTTGCTTTTTTAGATGTCAATGGAACAATATTCAATACACCATTTTTTGGATTATCCTTTTTGTTTAATACAACACAGTAATGTAAACCACCTAATTCATTCCCAATATTAAAACCTAAATTTACTTTTATAATGTCTCCTCTATGAAATACGCCAGATTTAGTAACATCAAAATCTCTTTCTGCATCATGGTAAACAGCATAATCATGTATCCAATAAGCTAATAATTCACTTTTTTTATATTCACTTAATTCTATATGTTTAAGAAATGACAAATCTAATCTGTTTAAAGAATTATCCTTGTGGAGAATAACATTATTTTTTATTTTAATTTCGTCTTCGTTCATACTATCAGCTCCTTGTGTTCTTTTGTGATATTATACCAAACGTTTGTTTAAAATGCGATAGCTATTAAAAAATAATTTTATTATGTTATAATTTATGCAACAGTTGATGAGTCAATTATTTTTTTGAGCAAATTTTGAGAGGAACACCTTGAGAATTAAGCAATTTTTTCGCAAATAACATCACTAAACGCTCCAAAAAAACCTTAGACATTCTAAGGCTTTTATATTGGAAACACTATAAAATTTAGGTACTAATTCGTACTATTTATTTCCTCAATAATTTCAGTTCCTGTCATCTCACAAGGAATATTAATTCTCTTAATAAAATCATTATTAAAACTATTAGAATAGTTCATGCCCAAATCATACACTTGCATATCAATACCATTTAATTTTAAAACCCACACAGTTTCTTTAGTATATGCACCATAAGGGTAAGCAAAAACTTTCAAATCCTTATTTCCTAAATTTTCTTCTATAATTTTATAAGATTGGGTTACATCATCACGAATCATTCTAACAGGAAGTTTATCATAAAATACATGTCTTTTACTATGACTAAAAATCTCTACAAGTCCACTGTCTTGCATTTCTTTACATTGTTCCCAACTTAAATATCTTTTTCCATCAACTTCTTTTCCTATTTTGTCAGTAACTACAAAAATAGAAGCATTTGCATTATATTTTTTCAAGATAGGAAAAACATATTCATAATTGCTATAATACCCATCATCAAAAGTAATTAAGATAGGCTTTTCCGAAAGAGATATTTTTCCATTATTTGCATCATTTAATTCTTGAAAAGAAATAAATGTATAACCATTGTCTAGCAGAACCTTAATATTCTCTTCAAAACTTTGAGGAGTATTAATATAGTTAAAATTATCAGGATCACTATCAGGAACTGTTGTTACAAAATCGTGATAAAGTAATATTGGAATTTTCACATTAGCATTTTTATCTTTTTTAGTCCTAGACAAGATAGCTAATACAGTTACAATTATTAAAACTAAAACTAATATAATAATCAAAAAATTTTTTTTCAAATTAATTCACCTCATATATATAATATTCATTCAATATTTTTTTGACAAGTTTTTACATTTAATATCATTTTTCTACATCTTTCATAAGATAGTATAGGGGTGATAACAATGTTTTTAATATCAACTATGCTATCATTTGTGCATTTAATTTGTGCAATTTTTATTAATATTAATTGGATAAATGATATAGCATGTTATTTTGGATATTTTCTATCAATATATCTAGTACTATTCATAGCATTGATACCAGGCTTTATCTATATATTTATGCTAATTAGCCTATTGTGGAATAAAAAAGAAAAGAAGACAAATAAGAAAAAAGAAGAAGATGTTACAATATTAATACCAATGTATAATGCTAAAAAAACTATCAAAGAAACAATAGAATCTATTAAAAAGCAAAAATATTGTGGGAAAATCTATATTAATATAATAGATGATGGCTCAACTGATGGTTCATTAGAACTATTAAAATCTATGAAGCTAGGTTCAGAAATAACAATATTAGAATCAGAGCATAAAGGAAAAGCATATGCATTAAATGAAGGATTAGAACATGTAAAAACAGATTATACAATTACTGTAGATAGTGACACTGTTCTTCATCCACTAGCAGTTAGAAATATTATGCATAAATTATTAAATTCAAACAAAAAAACAGTAGCTACAGCTGGATGTTTATTTGCTAAAAATGCTAAAAAAAGTTTTATCACAAAATTACAAGAATGGGATTATACTTTGGGAATATTTGGTGTAAAACTATATCAAGGTAACTACAACTCAACATTGGTTGCACAAGGTGCATTTAGCGCTTACAAAACCGAGATTTTAAAACAAGTAGGAGGATGGCAAAATTGCGTAGGAGAAGATATTGTTTTAACTTGGGAATTATTGAGCAAAGGATATGAAACTAATTTTGCAAAAAATGCAATTGCCTTTACAGAAGTTCCTGAAATATTCAAAAAATTGGGAAGTCAAAGAAAAAGATGGGCTAGAGGTATGATTGAGGCTTTTAAAAGAGTGAGAATCATAACTTCTAAAAAGCTTAACTTTAAATCAAAATTCCTAATGTGCTTAAACGTATTTTTCCCTTTTATAGACCTTGCACTTCTTATTTTTATACCACTTGGACTAATTTTATTAGCATTTGGAAACCAATTACTAATTGGTTGGTTGACTCTACTTGTCATTCTTCTTGGAATGTTACTTTGCTTGGTTATTGAAATTAAAAGAAAAAATATGTTAAAAGAAATTGAATGTAAATTGGAAAGAAGAAGTATATTAGCCTTTATAGTTTATGTTCTATTGTATGCATTTATTTTAGCACCTTATTGTTTAATAGGATATATTTCGGAATTGATAAATTCTAAGAAAGAATGGTAATTTATTAAAAGCCTTAGTAATAGAAGTGTTCTAAGGCTTTTAGTTATGTTAGATTTGTCTCTTGCCGAAGGACAATAAATATGATATAATACCCATACATTAGGAAGGAATGATTGCGTATGGGATTTTTTGAAAAACTAAAACAAGGAATGAGCAAAACAAAAACATCATTTGATGAAAAAATAAGCAATGTATTTAAAAGTTTCAAAAAAGTAGATGAAGAATTTTTAGACGAATTAGAAGAAGTATTAATAATGTCAGACATAGGAATGGACACATCAATAAAAATAATGAATAATTTAAGACAAAGAGTAAAAAAAGAAAAAATACAAGATGAAGAAGAAATAAAGCAAGCACTAAGAGAAGAAATAATACAAATACTATCAAAAGTAGATAGAGGACTAAAACTAAACACAAAACCATCAGTAATATTAGTTGTTGGCGTAAATGGAGTAGGAAAAACAACATCAATAGGGAAAATAGCAAATAGACTAGCAAAAGATGGAAAACAAGTAGTAATTGCAGCAGCAGATACATTCCGTGCAGCAGCAGTAGAACAACTTGAAATCTGGGCTAATAGAGCAGGAGCAGACATAGTAAAAAGAGAAGAAGGAGTTGACCCAGCATCTGTTGTATATGACGCAATAAAAATAACAAGAGAAAAAAATGCAGATGTTTTAATTGTTGATACAGCAGGAAGATTACACAACAAAAAATATTTAATGGATGAATTAAGAAAAATTCAAAAGGTAATTCAAAAGGAAATGTCAGATTGTGATGAAGAAGTATTATTAGTAATTGACGGAACTACTGGACAAAATGCAATATCACAAGTAAAAGCATTTAAAGAAGAAGCAGACATTACAGGACTTGTATTGACAAAACTTGATGGAACGGCAAAAGGTGGCGTAGTAATTGGAATTGTAGAAGAAAATAATATACCAGTCAAGTTTATTGGTGTAGGAGAACAAATAGATGACATGGAAATCTTCAATCCAGAAGAATTTGCAAGAGCAATTATATGAGTCACTTAGAATCTAATATATTTATATATTTTTACGTAATCCCCATTCAAGAAAATGTAATTCACATACGTTCAAACATTTTCTAGAACGGTCCCCACAATATACTTCAAA
>CALXCG010000010.1 GCA_944386745.1 uncultured Clostridia bacterium
TTCTCTTCCTGTTGAGCCTTCTGGATAATTTAGTTTTAATATATAATAATCTCCTAAATCTATGATTGTTGGTGCTATTGGTTCTGTTATATTTTCTACTTTGTATATACTTTCTGCTTTTTCTCCTCTACTGTTTTCATTATATGCTCTTATTGTACAATTTTTTTCTACTTTAAATTCTCCTGTATAATTTATTAATCCTCCTCCATCAATTTCATATTGTTTTACTGTGGCATCTGGATCATAATTGATTCTGATTTTTACTGAACTTGCTTGTAAACTATTTTGAGGATCTGCTATTATTTCTGGTTCTATTATTCCATTATTTAAATTGGTTATTACTTTATATGTTTGACCTACTCCATTTTTACTTTTAGCATATGCATATACTGTTGTGTTTTCTGTTATTTCAAATGCTCCTTCATATGGTTTTTGTTCTCCATTTTTTCCTAAGCTATAATATTTTTCTTCTGCTCTTTCATCATATTCAATTTCTATTTCCACTTTATCCACTTTTTTGCTACTTACGATTGGGTCTGGTCTTGCTATGATATTGATTCCTAAGTTTTCTACCATAGTAGGATTGTCTCCTATATTGGTTATATTTAGTGTATCATATGCTACTCCTGCTTCATTTATCGCTCTTGCTGATACAACACAATTTTCGGTCACTTTAAATCCACTTTCATATTTCTTATAGATTACTCCATCTGTACTGTATTCTACTCTTTCTGCATCTCTACTTACTATCTCTATCGTTACTTCTTCTACATTTTTTGCATATGGATATGGATATGGCGTCGCTTTTATAGATACATATGGTTTTCCTTGTTTTTGTATCATATCAATTATTTTATAGCCTATTTTTGAGGTCTTTCCATCTGTTGTTGTGTAGTATGCACTGACTAATGTATTTTCTTGTACTCTTACTGCTTTTGTGTATTCTTCCCATTTTCCACTACCTATTTTTATATATATCTTTTTATATGTCATTGGTGGTTGTACCGTTACATCTACGCTTTCTGTATATACTCCATTTTTATTCTCTGTTACTTGTATGGTTGGTGCGGCAGGTGTTTCTACTTCACTACTGCTTCCTCCTCCTGGATTTCCGCTGTCACTACTTCCACTTTGGCCTCCTCCACCTGTTGTACCTGAGCCTCCTCCTGAGCCTCCTCCTTGCCAACTTCCTTGTGCATCTCCTACTCGTCTTATATATACATTGTCATATCCCCAACTGGTTTTCTCACTTATTTTGTTTCCTTCTGCATCATATATATTATCTACTCTTTTTGCTCTTGCATAAATCATGGTTCTTTCCCCTACTTGGAATTCTCCATTATATGTTTGCCATGATCCATTTCCTACTTTATACTCTTTTGTTACTGCATTTGCATCATATACGATTTTTACTTTTGTAGTTTCTCCTGCATTTACTTGGTATTTTTCTGGTTCTATTATGACTCCTACTTTTCCACTTGGTGGTATGATGATTTCTTCATCATTGATTTTATATTTTATATATATATCTTGTACTCTATCTAATTGTACCCATATTGGCCCTGTATAGTCTTTCCAGTCTTCTTCTCTTATTTCTCCTTCTCCTTTTAGTATCCATTTTCTGTCTGTACTGTTTTCTGGGTAATATAATGTTAATCTTATCCATCCATTAAATATGTCTTTATATTCTTCGTCTACTTCTGTTATATCTTCTAGTGTATGCCATCTTCTTCTTTTGAATGATTCTCCTTCATAATCATATATTTTTTCTGTTGTTATATCCATTATATATTTATGATTTATTCCTGCTGTTCCTATTTTTTCTTTATCTATTTCATATAATGGTATTTCTTCTAATGAAAGTCCTGTATTTCTTGCAATTATTTCTTCTTCTAATGTTGGTATATTTTCTTGTATCTCTATTTTTTCTTCTAATGTTAAGGCATGACTTAATGGTAATTTATCTAATTGGCTGATTTCTTCTCCTTTTGCATATTCATTTATTTCTATCCCTGTTTTATATATATATACGGCTTCTTCTACTGCTCTATAATGACTTACAAATCTTGATTCTATTGCTTTGTCTATTAATCCTCCTGGCATTAAAGCTGCTATACTTACTGCTGCTAATATTAGCAAAACAATTATAGTGATTACCAGTGCTATTAATGTGATTCCTTTTTCATTTTTGTTTTTTTCTACTTTCATTTTTCTTTTCCTTTCTTTTGTTTTTGCACAAAATTTTTATATCTTTATTTTTATAGTTTTCTCTTTCTTAAAAAAACTTAATTATTATGTATTCATTGTATACATTTATAATAATTAAGTCAATATTTTTTTATTTACATTTGTGTTACATTTTTGCATTATTTGTTTTTATTTTCCATATTTGAATTAATCCCAAATACCCAAATATAGGATAAAGTATATTAACAAGATTTGAAAATCCAATTTTTGAAACTACGACAGAAGTTATACACATAATTAACGCAATATGTGAATAACTCTTTTCATTTTTGCTTATATTTTGTAAAAAGCTCATTCCTAAAGAAATTGTGGTTGTAAATATTGAACCTAAAATTACAAATCCATACAGATATTTTAATATATAGAACATATTTGAAACTACATATACTGCTGGCATTTCTAATTTTTCAATATCTACATCTACTTTTGTTAATAATAGAAAAATTAATGTTGACATTATTGCAATTATCCCGCTACTTAATATGCTAATTTTGTTTATTTGTTTTTTATTTTTTATGTATTTATTTAATGTAATAAGTACTGGTATTAGTAAAATGCTATTATAACTTGCATATAGAATTGCTTGTAATATAAATCCTATATTATTATTGGGTATCATGTAGTTTTTTATTTGTAATAGTGGCAAATTCTTTAAATTTAATATTCCTATTATTCCTACTAAAATAATTAGAATTGGTACTATAATACTATTTGCTTTTACCACTCCTCTTACATTTGTATTTAAGATAATGTAAGTTATTATTGCAAGCACAGAACTTCCCACTAATTGGTTTATTCCAAATTCTTGTGCAAAATATGTTCCAAATCCTGCTATCATTATGAAAAATGTTACTAATGTAAATGTGTTTACTACTAAATTTATTAGTTTTGCAATACTTGAATTTTTATTATATTTTGTTATTTTTTTGTATATTATTATGTCTAAAAATTCTTTATAATTTTGTACATTATTTTGCTTTATAATTTTTAAAGTTTTAGATATTACGACTCCCATTAATATACTTGATATTAAAATTCCTATGATTCCATTTATGCCATAAGAAAAAAAGAACAGGTATATTTCTTGCCCTGACGCAAAACCTGCTCCTATAAATGTTCCTATGATTACAAAAACTACTTTTATTATGTCTTTCATTTGGTTGGTTTCTCCTTTTGTTTTTGTAATATTTTATGCTATTTGTTAGTATTTTATTCTTTGGTTATCTTAATTAGGTCTGTCCCTTTTGTTTCAAAATGAAACGATTTGGCACGTCCCCAATTACTTTTTTCTTCTTCTAACCTGCCATACTACTATTCCCACTATAATTATTAAAGCTGGAACTGTGAATATAATTGCTCTAATAATTGTATCTTGTTGTTCTGTTGCAGTATAAGTAACTGTTCCTGTATCTTTTCTTGCAGTAATATCCTCTTCTCTATCTGTTAAATATGCAATAGAATTTAATACTAAGTCCTTGTTATATGCTAATTGAATTGCACCATATTGAGAGTTTTGGCTTAGTTGATAATCAGATATGAAATAGTTTTCTCCATATATAACTAATTTTGATGTAACTGCTCCTTCTCCTGCTTCTTCATCTGCTTCTTGGATTGTTTTAACCATTTCAGCTCCAACTACAAATGTTCCTGTTTCTTCTCCGTCTGCTGCTGCATTTTGTTGATTATTAAAATCTGTTCTAAAATATGAACCTTCACTTGCAAGTAGTAAATCATTTTCTTCTACATTTAGTTCATCTAAATTGTCTGTATCTACATTGATTTTTGTTGCATTTACAAATATTACTCCAGTTGTATTATATATGTCTTTTGTTATATCTGAATATTGTATTTCTGGCATAATTAAGTCTGGTTGCTCTGATACCATTTTGCTTGTATCTGTTTCTCTTATAATTCCTACTTCAAATGGTTTTATTCCGTATGTTTCTAGTACTTTGTTAACATTTGGAAAATCTACTTCTGTGGCTATTGCTGCATTCATCCATAATATGTTTCCGCCTTTGTTTATATAGTCTAATATAGCATTTGTTGCAACATCATCAAAGTCTTTGCTAGGTGAAGTAATTACTAATGTATCACAATCATCTGGCACTTTTCCTACTGATAATATGTCTAGTGTATCTGTTTCATTTACTTCATTTCCTAAGTATATACTTAACATATACATGTTTTGATTTAATGAGAAATCACTATATCCTTCTAGGAAATATACTTTTGGTAGTTCATCTGCTGTTACTGATAATATACTACTTGTTAATTTTTCTTCAGCTATGCTAATTGTTTCATATGTTGATGTATCATATGTTACTAAATCACTTGCTGTTAATACTTTTGACCTTTCTCCACATTCTACAATTATTCCTTCTGTTCCACTTTCTATTCCATATTTTTGTGATAAATCTGGTCTAGTACTTACATCTTCTATTGCTTCTACATTAATTCTTTCATTTGCTTTTCCATATTGTTTTGCTAAATCTACTGTAGAATCATCATCTGTATATCCTATAAAATATATGTTTACATCTTTATCTATGTCTTTTACTTTGTCTTTACTTTCATCTGTCAATGTGTAAAGCTTCTCTTGTGTAAAATCAATTGGTGTTAAGTCTAATGCTTGCATTCCAAGGTTTATTGCTATAAATACTGCTATGATTAATAAGACTAATATTGTTGTTTTTGTTCCATCTATTAACCATTTCTTCTTTATAGATTGGACAATTTTATTCTCTTTCAAACTTTTTCCCTCCCTACATTTTTCTATCTTACACTTTTTCTTCTTTGCATGAATATTACTGTTAATAATAAGCATGCAATTGTAAATGTAATAAATGTTACTGTATCTGCAATATCAATCTGTCCTGCTGGAAATTTTGAGAACATATTGATAAGCGAGAAGTTTGTAAATATATCGCTAAATGATGGTAGAAACCATGTTAAAATGAAAAATCCTATTGTTATTACTCCTGCTATTATTTGATTTTCTGTTATGCTTGATGCTAGTATTCCAAATGATATATAACTCATTGCTAATAGTAAAAATCCAAATAATGTTACTAATGCTGTTGTTATGTGTGGTGTTCCGAAAAAACATAAAATAGCAAAGTATAAAAATGTACAAAGTTCTGTAATTATTACTATTAGTGTTGCTGCTATGAATTTTGCTATTACTACTTTTGTTATACTAAGTGGTGATGTTAATAGCAATTGCTCTGTTCCTGTTTTTCTTTCTTCTGCAAATGTTCTCATCGTTAATATTGGTACTATAAATGTTAGTATTGTTGCTCCTGAATAAAATATATATTCAAAATTTGTACTTTGATATGTAAATACATCTGTATAGAAAAATATACTAAACATTATTAGGAATAATCCTATAAATACATATCCGACTGGAGAATAGAAATATGATTTAATCTCTTTTTTTATTACTGCCCACATTATTTATTTTCCCCTCCTTCTATTAGTTTCATGAATGCATCTTCAAGAGTTGTATCTGCTTTTTTCATTTCGAAAATTGTTATATTCTCTTTTGCAAATTCTGAGAAGATGGTTTTTCTTAAGTCTACATCTTTTTTTCCTTCTATCATATATTCTTTTGTTCCATCTTCATTTTCTTCTACTAATTCTATGTTTTTTATGTCTGCTATTTTATTTTTAATATCTTTCATTTTGTTTTCAGTATCTTCTACTGTTACATATATGCAATTGTTGCTTGATACTTTATCTTCTAGATGTTCTGGTGTATCCACTGCAACGATTTTACCTTTATTTATTATTATTACTTTATTACATATTTGGCTTACTTCTGATAAGATATGTGAACTTAGAATAACTGTATGTGTTTTTCCTAATTCTTTGATTAGGTTTCTTATTTCAGTTATTTGTTTTGGATCAAGTCCTACTGTTGGCTCATCTAATATTAATATTTTAGGTTCTCCAACTAATGCTCCTGCCATACTTACTCTTTGTTTATATCCTCTTGATAGGTTTTTAATTAATTTTTTTTCAACATCTTTAAGCCCAGTTTGCTCAATTATTTTTTCTACTTTCTCTTTTCTTTCTTTTTTATCTACTTTTTTTATTTCTGCCATGTATCTAACAAATTCTCTTACTGTTAGGTCTGTGTATAATGGCACTCCTTCTGGCATATATCCTATTTCTCTTTTTGCTTTTTTAGGCTTTTTTAACATGTCATAATTATCAATTATTATTGTTCCTGATGTTTGTTCAATAAAGCCTGTTAACATGTTCATTGTTGTACTTTTTCCAGCTCCATTTGGTCCTAATAGACCAACTATTTCGCCGTCATTTATGGTAAAGCTAATATTGTCTACGGCTGTAACTTTGCCATATTTTTTTGTAACATTTTTTACCTCTATCACAAAATATTCCTCCTTTTAAATTTTGTTTTTTCTTGTTTCTGGCTTTTTATTTTCTCGTAATCCGTATTTCCCTAACATATTATCATTTTCTTTTTTTAAAGTAAAGCAATTCACAAAAAATTTACAATAGAATAGGGATTAGGGGGACGGTCCTAAAATCCCTTTTTTCAGGGATTAAGGGACGGACTTTGAAGTTATTAATTAAATTTTTACGTAGAATAACTTAGTTTTTCTTGTAATAAAAAACAATCATCTTCATTATATTTAATAATAAAGAAATTAAAATAATTTGTTTGGAGTTTGTTATGGATTTGCTATACCCTTTTTTTGTTGCTTTTTCAATGATATTTTTCGCTGAACTTGGAGATAAAACACAGTTATTGGTTTTGTCTTTTTCTGCAAAAAATAGAGCTTATAAAATTTTGCTAGGTGTTGCTTTAGGTACCTTTTTTAGTCATGGAATGGCGATTTTATTTGGTAGTAGTCTTGCTTCTTTTTCTAGTTCTTCTTTTCAATTTTATTTAAAGTTTTTTACATATTGTTCTTTTATTATATTTGGTATTATTGGCTTTTTTCCAGAAAAGGAAGTTTCAAATTCTTCAAGTAAATATAAAGTTTCGTTTTTTAATAAACTTTCTCATTTTTCTTTTGGTGCTATTATAATTGTTGCTATTTCTATCGTTATTGGAGAATTAGGTGATAAAACTTTTTTGGCCTCATTAGGTCTAGGGCTAGAATATCCTGCTTATAAGTTTTCTTTGATTTGTGGTTCTATTTTTGGTATGTGTATGAGTAATTTACTTGCTATTTTTTGCGGAAAGTTTTTGTCTAAACATTTAAAGCCTTCTTTTGTTTCTCTTTTATCTAATATTATTTTTCTTGTTTTTGGTTTGTTTGGCATGTTTAGCTTATTTTTTTGATTTTTTTCTTGACATGGCAATATTTTTGTGCTATTATATTTATTGTCATTTAGTTATGGGTCAGTAGCTCAGCTGGATAGAGCACATGCCTTCTAAGCATGGGGTCGGGGGTTCGAGCCCCTCCTGGCTCACCAAAATAGTCTTATACGAACACTTTGTATAAGACTATTTTTTTATTTTTATTGAAAAAATTGTTTTGAAATGTTACTATATATACAAATTAATTAGAATAAGGAGAATAAATATTATGGAATTATTAAAGAACAAGCAAAAAATAAGAAATATTGTTGTAATTATAATAATTGCAATGATGTGTGGAATTATCTTTTTTTATCAAACTAAAAAAGTTGGATTTCACGAAGACGAAGGTTATACTTTATCATCTTCTGTAAATCCTACCAATGGATTAATGGTAGCATATGATGAAAGTGGAAATACTGATGGTCCAGTATGGAAAACACGTGAATTTGTAAAAGATTACGTGACACTTGCTCCTGAAAATATTTTTAATTTTTGGGCTCTTTATCATAATCAGGCAGGAGATAATCATCCACCATTTTTCTACACTTTAGTACATTTTTCAACATTATTCTTTGGTGGGGAATTTTCAAAATATTCTGTATTTATTGTAAATATTATTGCTTTTGCACTAAGTTGTTTAGTATTAAGACAAATATTAAAAATCTTAGATAAAGACCATCTTTCAATTCCTACATTGATTTTCTACGGCTTATCTATGGGCGCAATGTCAATGGTAATTTTCCAAAGAATGTATATGTTATTGACATTCTTTATAATGCTTTATTTTTATTACACTCTTAAACTGTATTTGAATGACTTTAAACTCACAAAAGGGCTTGTAATAAAACTGGGTATTACTACTGTTTTAGGATTTTTAACACAATACTTTTTTGCAATTTATGCATTTTTCATTGCTATTCTTATGGTTATTCAAATGATTAGACGTAAAAAATATAGTGATATTAGAAATTATCTATGTTCACATCTTTTGTATGCTGTAATTGGTATTATTTTATTTGTACCTTGTATATATCATTTATTCTTTACAGATAGAGGTTTGAAAAACTTAGGTAATAGTGGATATTTAGATCATTTGATAACATATGTAAAACATCTAGCATATGCATTTACTATAAATGATAATATGATTTTAATAAGTATTGTTTTAGTATTATTCTTTGCAGGAATTCTTTATCTATTTAAAAAATCTGATAAGAAGTTTGTAGTTTTATTAACTGTTCTTCCAAGTGTTTTTTACTTTTTTATTGCAGTTAAATTAACTTCTTTCCAAGAACTTAGATATATTATGCCTGTAATACCTTTTGTAGCACTTACTTTTATGCTTATTTTGGACAAGTTGTTACAATTCAAGTATAAAAATGCGGTAATAATAGCTATTGCTGTAATTTTATCAATTAATGGTATAATTTTCTCTAAACCAAAATTTTTGTATGAGGATTATGCTAAATGTTTAGAAATAGCTGAGGAAAATAGTGATAAATCTTTTGTGTATGTTTATGATAATTTCTTTAATCATATGCAAAGTTTGCCTGAGATGATGATTTATGCAAAGACTTTAATAGTTAATGTAAATAATAATGATATGCAATATTTGATTAATAACGATACTTTAAATAGTGAAGATTCATATATTTTATGTATTAAATGTTATATGGATAATGAATCAATTTTAAATGAAATTAGAAATACTACTGATTTTAAAAATATTACTCAAATTTATGAGGGTATTAATTCTTCTGAAACAATTGGTAATAACTTATATTTAGTTTCTAAATAAATGTAATCTCAAAATTTGATAAAAATAATTTTGATTATGTATTAAAAAACTATATAATATCAATTATATAGTTTTTTTATTGTACTAAATTATTTTTCCACTCCATGACATATTCCTTTTCTCCGTGTAGCTTCATCAATTTGTATTTTTATATTTTTAAATCCCATTGCAACATAGAAAAGTGTTGCATCTATATTTTTTTCATAAACATGTAAACTTAACTGAGAATATCTCTCTTTTAAATAGTTTATTAATCTTCTTCCAATTCCTTTTCTTAAGCAATCATTTTTTACAAATAAAGCTCCTATATATCCATTTTCTAAAAGACTTATGAATCCTTTTATCTCTCCATCTTCAGTATATACATATGTTTCTGAATTTTGTAAATATTCATTTTTTACTTTATTGAAATTTTCAAGCCAATAGTCTTTTTCAATAAATGGATGTGCTTTGAAATTCCCTTTCGTCCACAAAGTCATAACTTTTACTGTATCTTCTTCCCTAAATTTTCTTATCATATGTACCTCCTTTTGATTACATGTTATCAATAAATTCTTGTATTGATATAGCCTCTTTTTGCAATTGTTTAAGATTATTTGTTTGTTCTATTTGTTGTAACATGAATTGAGAATAACATTCCAACAATTCTCTTAATTCTTCATTTTTCCAGTTTTCTAATGGTACTTTTTTATTATTTTTTAAATTTTTGTTTATTTTAATTTGTTTAATTTGCTCTTTAGATTCTTTTTCCCTTTTCTTCATTTTTTCTAATTCTAAATTTGACAATTCTTTTACTGAACCGTAATCTCCATGGCTTACACATGCAATCATATTTTTTAATATCTCAATATATTTCTCATTTTTTATCATACATTTCAATCCTTTTTATTTTATAATACCTAATATGTTGTTTATTGTCGTGAGTGATACACTTAATATTACCATAGAGATATTAAATTTTCAAGCATTTTTCTATTTAAAATGCCATTATATTTCATATTCTTTAAAAAATATTACATGAAATATGATTTTTTTACATTTATAAAATATAATTTTTAGAAAAAATAAAAGCAGATAAATTTTAAATGTTATCCACTTTTATTTACTCAAAAAGTAACTTTATTATTCTTTCCAGAATGCTTCATATGTTTTATATGCTGAATAAATATCATATTTGCTTGTCACTTCATATGGTGCATGCATTGATAATACTGGAACTCCGCAATCAATAACATCTGTTCCTTTATTAGCTAGGATATATGCTATTGTGCCTCCTCCTCCAACATCAACTTTTCCAAGTTCAGTTAATTGATATTTAATTTCATTTTTATCTAATACATTTCTAACCCATGCAACATATTCGGCATTTGCATCAGAAGCTCCTGATTTTCCTCTTGCTCCTGTATATTTTACTATTGCTATTCCTTTTCCTATGAATCCCGCATTTGTTTTATCTGATACAGAAGCATATATTGGGTCAAATCCTGCATCAACGTCAGATGATAGCATTTTTGAGAAGCAAAATACTTTATCTAATAGGTTTGGTCTGTTTATACCTAATTTATTTAGCATTTCAGAAACAAAGAAATCAAACATATGTGATTCCATTCCTGTGTTTCCAATACTTCCTATTTCTTCTTTATCTGATAATATACATACTGCTGTATTTTTTACATTTTTTAAATTCATCATAGCTGCAAGTGATGTATATGCACATACTTTATCATCTTGACCATATGCTGCAACCATGCTTTCATCTAAACCAAGGCTTCTTGCTTTAAATGCTGGCACTAATTCAATTTCAGCACTATTTAAATCTGCTTCAGTAATCCCATATTTTTTGTTTAATAAATCTAAAATATTTAGTTTTACTTTTTCTGTTATTTTTTCGTCTTTATATGGAATACTTCCTATTAATAGGTTTAAATCTTCTCCATTAATTCCGTTTTTTAGTTTCTTTTCCATTTGTTCTTGTGCTAAGTGTGGTAAAAGGTCTGTTATTGTAAAGATTGGATCTTTTTCATCTTCTCCTATGTTTAGTTCGATTTTTTCTCCGTTTTTCTTTACTATAACTCCATGTATGCTAAGCGGAATTGTTGTCCATTGATATTTTTTTATTCCCCCATAATAGTGTGTTTTGAAGTATGCAAGTCCTGTGTCTTCATATAATGGGTTTGGTTTTAGGTCTAATCTTGGTGAATCTACATGTGAACCTATAATGTGCATTCCGTTTTCTATGCTTTCTTCTCCTATTATTGCTAAGTACATACTTTTTTCTCTATTTACAAAATAAATTTTGTCCCCTGGTTTTAGTGTTTCAAATTCCATTATATCTTTGTATCCATTTTTATCTGCTAATTCTCTTGCTTTTTTTATAAATTCTCTTTCTGTTTTTGCTTGATTTAGGAATTCCATATATTTTTCTGATATATTAAATATTTCTTTTCTTTCTGCTTCATCTGCTTCTTCCCAACCGTCTTTTTTTACATTAAATAATTTCTTTTTTAATTCTTCTCCCATATTTTATCCTCCTTCTTATTTCTTTATTGTGTTTTCTTTCGTTCACAAGTATATCACTTCTTTTTTATTTTTTCTAGTTTTTTTATAATTTATTCGTATTTTTATTGACTTGTCAAGTTTTTTTTGCTAAAATCAACTCAATAAATCATATATTTATATGTTTATTTTTTGTTTATTGAACTAGATTTCTCCTTAAGCAAGTAATCTAGTTCTTTTTTGTTACTTATTAGTTGTTTATGATGTTATTTGCGTCTTTTATTCCTAAGATATATATTTTTTAATTAGATTGGGATTTTGTTTTATTATTTCTAATTCTTCGTGCGAAAATAAATTTTTGTTTTCTTCTATTCTTTTTTCTAAAAACTCTTTTAATAAATCTTTCTTTTTTGAAGCTTTCATGAATTAAATACCTTCTTTTCTATCTGTTTCTTATTTTTCTTTTTATATTTTATAGAATTTACAGAAATTGTCAAGGATTTTAATCTTGCTTTCGACATTTAAATTTCAATATTTAATTCTCTTAATGTTTTTATTCTCAAATTATTCCAATTAGTTTTCATCATATATTCTAAAGATATGTGTGATAAAAAGCCTTCTTCTTTAGCAATTTTATCCCATTGTTTAACCGTTGGAAACTTTTTAGTATTTAATATTATCTCTTTTATCTTTTGATAAGACTTTTCTTTGTATTCATTCATATTACTATTTCTTGGGTATTTTACTTGTTCAATACTTTTATAATATTCGTTTATTTTTATATCAATTTCATCACTTATTTTTCTTGTCTCAATTGAATGTAACCCATATTTGATTACAACACTTGGATGATTTGGATATTGCTTTTTCTAATGGAATTAAAGGTTTGAATGAAGAAAATAGGGAAACTTTAAAAAATATTATGAAAGGCTTGTTGTTAAAACAACACTTGGAAGAACAGAATAATACAGATGAAGATAAATGATTTATATGAGATTTTGAATGAAGAGGGTATTTATTATATCAATCATAAATTAGTTTCTACTCGTGGTGCTATTGCATGTTTTAAAGGTATTACTGCAATTATTGTTGATGATACTCAAATTGATTGCGAAGCATCTGAAATCACTGTTATTATTCAAGAGTTAGGTCATTATTTTTCTGATTCGTATTATAGGGAAAATTCTTCTTTTGATTTGATTGAAAATATGGAATATAAGGCTGATGTGGTTTCCTGGCTTAAGTTTTTTCCTTATAAGGAAATTAATTTTCTTAGAAAGTCTGGTTTGAAGTCTGCAAGTCACATTGCTTCTTATTTTAATGTTGAACCTGATTATATGGCTAGGTGTTTGAATTTTTATTACAAGGTTTCTAATGGTTTTTTGGATGATGATTTGTTTTTTTATGGAGATGCTGATAAACGTAAAAAATGAAATTTTAATTAGTTAGTTCTAAATTTAATGAGAATACTAACAGATAAATATCAAAACAGGAACAATTTTTTTCATTTTTATACTGCGATATAACTAGAAATCGTTGAATTTTAACAAAAAATGTGATATACTATCAACATAATTTTAGCTAGTTAGCTAATTATATTTTTATAATCTCCTTATGGAGTGGACATAGATGACGCGTATACAACGAATAAATTTATTTAAGGAGGCAAATATGAGCAAGAAGTACAATAATTTTATGCACAAGTTTCTGATGTATATGGGAATTGTAATGTTATATATTACAATAGTTTATATTGTACCAAACGATTTGGATCGTCCATTTGATACAAATACAATAATTGCTTTTAGCATTGCATATATCCCATTTGCATGGTGGTATTTTAATAATACCTTTAAAAATAACTCGCAAACTGATTAGTTAAGGGGGTTTTATTATGGCTCAACTAAAAAAGGAATTTTTTGAAGGGCAATTTAAAAATGGAGATTACTCACCATTAATTTGTTTAATTATTCATGAAAAATCTCAAAAAGGTAAATTCTCTTATGAAGAAATTTATAACGAGATTGCAGAAAAATTTGTAACATTAAATATGGAAATGCCAATAAGAGCGTTAACTCAATTAAGAGAATGTTTAGATAGCTTTATATCAAATGGATATTTAAATGAATGTGTCGGTGTATATTATCCAACCGGAAAGAAAAAATTCATAAAACAGAAAGTTGTTGTTGAGTAAATTTTGTATCGATAGAGTATGAGAACGTCATATTCTATCGATATATTAATTTGAATGCAGTAATACAAATATTAATTATTTTCTAAATTTTTAATTTTTTCTTTTAGTTCATTTTCTAAATTAGATTCTTTAGACATTTCTAATAACGAATAACATGCATTTAATAAAAATTTTTAAAGATAATTGATTGTAGCACTGAAAATATGATGTAATTTCAGCGTAATTGGAAAATTATAAGAAAATTAACCTAATCCACTCCATAAGTATTAACTTATGGAGCGAATTGGGTTAAAATACTTTTGGAGGTAAAAAATATGTTGTTTAGCTATAATGAAATAAAAAATAAGTATAAAAGCACTTATCAGATTAGAAAAGCATTAGAAAATAAAGAAATATATAAAATAGAAAAAGGAATATATTCTGATGTACTAAATGTACATTATTTAGCAATTATAATGAAGAAATATCCTTATGGAGTATTTACTTCTTATTCTGCTTATTATTATCATAATTTGACAGATGTAATTCCTAGTAAAATATATTTAGCTACAGATAGGAACAACAGAATGATATATTCTAATAAAATAAAACAGATTCGTATGAAAAACGAGTTATATAATTTAGGAAAGACTCAAATTAAATATGAAGAAACATTAATAAATATCTATGATAAGGAAAGAATGCTCATTGACTTGGCTAAAAACAAAAATAAAATAGCTTATGATGTATATAAAGAAATAATATCTAATTACAGGAAACTAGTAAATTCATTAGATACACAAAAGATAGAAGAATATTTACAATATTTTGTAAACGGTGATAAGATTTTTGAAATAATACAAGATGAGGTGTTTTAATTGATATTTATGAATTAGTAAATAAATATGTAGAAGTAGGTTATTCTGAAGATGACGCAATTCCAAAAGTTGCACAAGATATTGTTTTACTTAAAATTGGAAAAAGTAAATATAGTAAGAACATAACTGTAAAAGGCGGAGTTGTAATGCATAATATATCTAAATATATGCGTCGTGCCACTAGAGATATGGATATTGATTTTATAAAATATTCTTTAGAAGATAAATCAATTCGTAATTTTATAAAGGAATTAAATAATACTGATGATGGTGTTAAAATAAAAATTACTGGAAAAATTGAGCCATTACATCATCAAGATTATGATGGTAAAAGAGTGTATATAACACTTACTGATAAGAATCATTATTCAATAAGTTCTAAGCTAGATATAGGAGTACATAAATACTTTGATATTAAGCAAGATGAATATTATTTTGATTTTAACATAATTGATGAAAGTGTCAGCTTACTCATAAATTCGAAAGAACAAATAATTGTTGAAAAATTAAAGTCTTTATTAAAGTTTGGTATTACTTCTACTAGATTTAAAGATATTTTTGATTTTTATTATTTAATTAATAATGAAAATTTAAATAAGGACAAGCTATTTAGGTACATAGATATATTGATTTTTCAAGACGAGAATATGCGAGAAAAGTCATTGGAAGATGTAAATAGGAGATTATCAAGTATTTTAAATAACAGCAGATTTCAATCAAGAATTAATACAGCAACTAACAACTGGTTAGAAATACCAATAAAAGATGTTATTAATAGTGTATTAGATTATTTTGATGGATTATTTACAATAAAAAAATAAAAATCCTTGTATCTACTGATATTAGTAAGATATAAGGATTTAACTATTGGTCGAGGCGAAAACATTACTAAAAATGCTATATTCCTCTATATATCAACATTTTACCTATTCAAATTTCAATTGCGGAGCGAATTTACGGATTAATAAGTACTTTTTAAATCTTGAAATTCTAACAAATTCTCCACAATTTTATCATTTGTTTTAAGCAGTTAAATAATATTCGTTAAACAAATTGTGCTCTTTCATATAATTAACAAAGTTTTCATTCTCTGAATCAATGAAATGGCGGTCAACATCAATATAATACTTATTAGTTATCTGTATGTCTGCATGACCTAATATTTTTTGTAAAACAATTGGTGGCATTTTTGCTTCAGCACATCTTGTTGCAAAAGTTCCTCTTAACATATGTGTATGAACTTGGGTTTTTGTTTTCCCATCTGTATCAACATACAAATAAATTCCTAATTTAATTGCAATTCGCTTTATAGCAGAATTTATTGTGCCTTCTGCATAAAATCCTCCAGTAGTATTTTCTGGGTTATAGAATAGTAAATTAAACTTATTCTTTTTAACATGAACTAGACATTCATTAAGATATTTTAAAGCAATATTACTTAAATGTATAGTCCTTCTTCCTGTTGGAGTTTTTGTCTCTAACCCAATACAATCTTTTCCATTTTCGTCTTTAGTAATAGTTTTAGAAATTGTAATTGTCTTACTTTTCAAATCAATATCTTTCTTATAGTCCAAAGATAAGGCTTCTCCAATTCTCATACCTGTTGTAAGTAATAATAAAAATAGATTTTTGTGTTTACAATTATAAATAGGTGTTATTTCAAGATAATTTACAAGTTGTCTTTCTTTGTCTAAAGTTAAAGCTATTACATTGGGTAGAACTTTAATTACCTTTGTTTTTGGCTTTTCAACTGCATTATAACCATCCATAAAATTATCTCTAATTAAATTTTGACTATAAGCATAATAAAAAGCTCTTTTTATAATTCTAAATCTTTCTTTAATTGTAGTTGGAGAATATTCTGCAAGCTTATTTAAGTAGTTAACAATTTCTATTCTACTAACTTTGTTAATAGGTTTTGTAGTAAAAGCTTCCTTTTCAAGCATTTTTATATTTGTATTATTTTTGCTATGAGTGTTGGCGTTAATTTTATGAAGTTTATAATCTTCCATATAAAGAGGTTTAGCAATATCAATAATAGATAAATTGGTTTTACTAATTATTCTCGGTCCACCATTTTTATCAATATTAAGCTTTGCCTCTAATGCTAAACTCAAAGCTTCCTCTTCAGTATCTGCAACAAATGTCTTTTTTAGCTCTTTTCCTGTTATTGTATCTCTACCTAAAGCCACAGTAGCTTTACTTGTTTGAGAAAAATAAAATAAGTTACAGCCACTATTTTTACAAATATGCATTCTTTCCAAACTATCTGCTAGTTGATAAGGTTTGCTTTTACATATATTACAATTTTCACATACACTTTTATCAACATTCTTTTTAGGTCGAATAGAAGGGTATGTTCCATAAGTTATTCCATTAATTTTACTCATTTAAAAAATCCTTTCTATGATAAAATTAAAGGAAAACTATTGCTATATTGTGATTTTATGTTATAATTATACTAGATTAAGAAACATATAGCAAGGGTCTTCCTTGTAATTTTATTTTGTTAAAAAGTTTCTTTTGAAGGTTTAAATGCTCCATATTTAAATCTTCTTTTTTTATTCAATAGTTTGTACATTTTTAAAATACTCCTTAAAAGATTCTTCCATAACAAGCCAAGACTTACCGATTTTTTTAGCTGGAAAATCTTTCTTATGGAATAGCTCTAAACAAGTTTGATTACCTATCTTTAGTGCTTGTCTAATATCTTTTGTTTCTAAAAATACAGTTCCATTAAGTGTTTTCATAAGCGTTTCTCCTTTCGTGTAGTATGGTAATTAATATCTTAAAGATAGATATTTTATCATTCATTGGAATTTCACCACTCCGCAAATTTGCCGAGTTACCCTCATTGCGTGCGACGGCTCATCAGTCGATTACTCTGACTTCAACGCTCAAGCTGTGACTAGGTAAAAGTTTCATTATATGTTGTAAAATGTTATATGATGTTCCTAAAATCTAGAACATATTTGTAAATGTTCAAAAGATTTATGCAATTCTCTTGACTATCATCAATGAAAAGTTTATAATGAAAAGTGAGAGAAAACGATGATATCTTTTAAGTTACTCACATTGTATATCGATATTTATAAAATGTCAATAAATTTTAAAATATATTTTTATTTTTCTCACAAGATAGGAAGTGGTAATTATGAAATTATTTAATATAGCTGTTCCAAAAGATAGTATTTCAATGATTTTAGATCCAGCTGGAGATGTAGAAAATTATAATACAAAAATATTTTTACATAAATCAAAAATAGAATTGGCAGAGCAAGACAATGAATTTTCAAAACATATAGTATTGGATTTAGATAAAAAAAATAAAAATGAGAAAATAATGAAATTTATGTGTAATCAGAAATATGGAACATTTTTGTTAGATTTTTTAAATGCAGACTTTTCAACTGCTGAAAATGCATATAATACATTTTTTGTATATTATGGAGTTGAAGGTATTGGAAGTTTAGATGATATAAAAAGGAAGTATCCAATAGAATATTCTACAAGATATGTATCAACTAAAAAATTTCTAGATTATTATTCAAAAGTATATGAACTTGTTAGTATAGATTATATAAAATACCAAAACGATTTAAGAAAAACAGTAGATTTTGTTTTTGACTTGCATGAGCATAAAAGTACTAAAAATATAGATAAATATTCTAAATTTATGGCTTATTCTTCTGCTATCAATTTAATTGGTCAATTTTATTCAAGAATAAGCTTGGGAATGGTTAGAAGTTTAGATAAAGAATTACCTAATGAAATGAGTGCTAAACAATTGGAAAAATTAGCTTTAGATATTGCAAATAAGAAAACTCGCAAAGCAATAGTATATGTTTATGAAAGTACATCTTTTTTTGCACTTATATATGTAGCATTAAATGATTTAATACAAAATACAAAAAGGAATATAAGTATATGCCAAAATTGTGGAAGATATTATCTTCAATATTCTGGAAAAGAAATATATTGTGAACTTCCAAATCAAGATGGAAGTCCTACTTGCAAGTCATATGCTTCAAGAAAAGCTTATGATATAAAAATAGTAGAAGATACTGCAGAACTTGCATATAAAAGAGAATATCAAAGAAGAATGACAAAAGTATATCGTGCTAGTGAAGTAGTAAAACCTGTAATGAGAATGGAATTTAATTCTTGGAAAGATAAGGCAAGAAAACAATTAAAACAATACAGAGAAAATAAAATAACAGCTGATGAATTATGTAATTGGTTAGAAGAAAATAAATAAAAAATTAACCTAATTACCCTAGTTAAATTAATTTATGTTTACTTTTGGTTTGGACTATGATATAATCCACTTGCAAATTGGTAAATTCAATTAAATAATTTTGTATTATGAATAAAATAAGGAGTGATTAAAGTATATGGAAAAAAATGAAAATCAATTAGTTTTTTTTAACAATAATGCTCAAAAAGTCTGCAATAATGTAAATGAACAAAGAAGTATTTGGCCACCAAAAGTTGAGGATAAAAAAATGTTGAATGAATTCCTTGAAAATAGAATGTTTGTATCAAATAGAAATGATACCATAACAAAAATTGAAGAAGATATGAAGAATTACCTAGGTACAAAATATTTTTCCTTTTTTGATTCAGGTGCCTCGTCATTGCTTGCTGCATTGATTGCGTGTGACGTTACATATGGAGATGAAGTTATTGTTCCAGCTTGGACTTTTGCTGCACCAGCCTTCCAAGTGTTGAGATTAGGAGCTATTCCAATTTTTGCTGAGGTAAAACAGGATACATATAATATTGACGAAGAGGATGTAATTAAACAACTAAAAAAATTTAGGAAAGTTAAAGCTATTATTGCAGTACATATGCAAGGGTATCCAAGTAATTTAAAATGTTTAAGAGAAATCGCTGACGAATTTAATATTAAATTAATTGAAGACTGTGCACAAGCATTTGGTGCAAAGGTCAATAATCAATATGTAGGAACTTATGGAGATGTTGGATGCTTTAGCTTTATGTCTGTAAAACAATTAGCGACTTGTGGGGAATTAGGTGGAATTTGTTCAAATAATCTAGATATGTTTAACAAGGCAAATTCTGTAAAAACATACGCACAAAAAATTGTTGAAGGTGATCCGAAATTTTATTATAATTCTTTCACATATGGATATAATTGTAAACCAAGTCCACTAAATTGCATATTTTTAAAATATCAGTTAGAACATTTTTCAGAAACTATTAATAAAATTCAAAAAAATGCAGAAAAGATCACTAGGTTTCTTACGGAAAACACAGATTTTCTTATTCCACCTAAAGTAGAAAGTAGATTTGAGCATGTATATCATTTATATCGAATTTCATGTAATACATCAAATTTAAATATACGAAATACTGGTAGATTTAGAGAGACAATTATGAAAGTATTAGAAAAGGAAGGATTAACAACTAGACTTTATCAAACTCATCCAGTATATAAACAAGCTATTTTTCAACAAATTTTTAGTAATAAACTGTATCCATGGTTGTTTAATGAAGACTATATTAAATTATATAAAGAAAATTACTCGGATTATAGTCATATTCAGACTTTAGATGTAATAGATAATACTTTTGCTATTGGTGATATAAGTGCGGCACCATTTTATTTAATGAATGATGAAGTTGTAGATTTATACATTAAAGGTTTCAAAAAAGTTATTGAAAATATAGACAGAATTATAGAATATTGCAATTCATCAGATGAATATAAAAGTCCATATACTGAAATACCAAAATTATCTGATACAAAAGAAATATTTATTTAATAGGGTAGAGAAATAGTAATCTTACTATTTCTCTACCCTATTATTATGCAAAGAATTTTGATTAATCAACATAAAGTATTGACTTCTTGAGAAGCATGGTGCTATAATTATGCTGTAACTAAACAAGTACATTGTAAGCAAAGAAAATAATAATTATTTTTTTCTTAATGAAATGGAGGTAATTAATATGAGTCAAAAAAACCAAGAAGTTACACTATGTGTATTGAAGCCTGATGCATATGAGAGAAAGATTGTTAATTCTATAATTAACGATATTCAATCACAAGGATTTGAAGTAACCAATTTTGTTCAACGCCGGTTAAGTGTCGAAGATGTTCGGGTATTGTATTATGAAAGTATGAATGAGCCCTATTTTATTGATTTATTAAGTTATATGACTTCAGGGGGTTGCGTGTATTTTTTAGTTAAATCCCGTAATGCTATAACTAGATTAAATGAATATGTAGGATCAACAAATCCTTTACAAAGTAATCCTGGTACGCTTAGAAAAAAATACGGGATGAATATCCTTAAAAACACTATTCATTCATCTAATGCAAATAGGGTTAAACAGGAAATTCAACAATTATATAAAGTTGAAGAACCAGAAAATCTAATTTGTTTTCCGTATTATTTTAAGACAAAGGATGGAACAATTTGCCACACTGTTTCAGAACAATGTTATGAAGATGGAAAGGTAATTGGTATTCCTAAGTATTTTCCGACTCGCACATCTGAAAGAGAATCTCGACTTATAAATGGAATTAATTATGTTCGTAATAATTCAATTGATGAGTCTATTTTGTATTCAAAACTTTTTACAAGTATTCAAGTAAAAACGGTAAAAAGATTTGGAGAAGAAATATGCTTATTTGATGTAAATGATATTGAAAGGGTATATAATCCTTTTGATAAGGCGAAAGAACTTTACCAATATGACGGAAATGAATCTATCTTGAATGATACAAAGCTGATAATAGATATCATGATTAATCAGATAGGAGTTGCTCTGGACGATATTGGCATTGAAGGAAGTATTTTAATTGAAGGTTATCAAGAGAAGTCAGATATTGACATCGTTGTAAAAGGTATGGAATCTGTAAAAAGATTACATCAAAATTTCAAATTGTTAAAAGACAATAGATTTATTAAATTATATGATGAGTCTGATTTAAGCTTGATTTTTTCAAGAAGAAAGAAGTATTCTTCATTTGATACATTGGAAGAAATGTTGAAACAAGAATGTAACAGAACTGTTGGTTTAATAAATGGAAGAAGATTTTGGATGCAACCTATTTTAGGTAACAACTTCTTAGAAAGACAAGAAAATCGAAGACTATACAAAATCGAAACATTTTGTTCAAATGCAGAAGTTGTAGATGCAAGTAATGCTTTTCTTTGGCCATCTTTTTACACTATTTATAATAAAGATTATGGATATGTGAAAATTGAGTGTTATGATCCAGTATATATGAATCAAGCAGTAACAGGAGAGCAAATCTATATTACAGCTCCGATGTATATTGATTTGGATACTATGGAAAAAATAATTATTTTTGCTCCGTGGATTAGGGAACAACAGGTTTTTAAGAAATCTAAGATTTGATAGAAAACTCCAAAAATAATGCTGTAAAAAGCAAAAAAATAGAACTTAAATCCAAATTTGGATTTAAGTTCTATTTTTTATATATGAAATTAATAAAAGTAGCATAAATCTAGTATTTACAAGTAATATTATTTATGATAATATATAAAAAAATTTAGTAAAGGATAGATTTAATATGAATATTGACAATAGTTCTGATATAGTATTTCCTGACTATGAGCATTCTATTTTGGGAACAATAACGTCTATTTTAAAGTATTACAATGTTGATACAAAATATAAATCATCTAAAGGTTTAGATACATTGCTATCTAAAAAAATATATAACAATGTAATTCTTTTAATTCTAGATGGATTAGGACACAGTGTTCTTGAAAAAATATCACCAAATGGATATCTGAAACAAAATATGGTTGATATAGTAACATCAGTATATCCATCAACTACAACCGCAGCAATGACTACATATTATACCGGAAAACCGCCATACGAAACTGGATGGATTGCATGGTCTCAATATTTTAAAGAATATGGAAGATCATTAGATACTTTAACTCGTAGAGAATCTTATTATAATAAGCCACTAGAAAAACCAATTATAGATGTTTATGGAAAGTTTTTAAATTATACTTCTATATATACTTTAATAGAAAATGCATCTTCTTATGTAAGAACTTATGAGATAAAGCCTGAATATGCTGAGAGAAAATGTAAACGTACATTAATTGCTGATAATTTTGATGAAATTATTTCTCATTTAGAGGATATTTCTAAATTACCAAATGAGAAATTTATTTTTGCTTATTGTGATAATCCAGATTCAGTATTGCATAAATATGGTACATCATCTAAAGAAGCAAAGGATTTTGTCTTGGATATTGAAAAAAATATATATAAATTAAGTAACTGTATTGATAAAAACTCTTTAATAATCATTTCCGCTGATCATGGACATAAAGATATTGAAAAAGCATATTCACTATTTGACTATCCTGAAATTCAAGAATGCTTAATAATGCCACCTTCTTTAGAATCAAGAGTAATAACTTTTTGGGTAAAAAACGAAATGAGAGAAATATTTGAAAATCGTTTTTATAATGCATTTGGAGATGACTTTTGGCTTGTTACTAAAAATGATTTTATAAATAAATATCATTTTTTAGGAAATGGGAATAAGCATTGCAAAATAGATGATTTTATAGGTGATTATGTGGCAATCTCAATAAAAGGGAGTATTATAAAATTGGAAAACTCATTGGTGGCAGGAAATACTGTAAAAAAATCTACACACTGTGGATTAACAAAAGAAGAAATGCAGGTTCCAGTTATAGTTATTTCGAACTAATGCAAAAATATGTGATTAAATAGAAGATTGGAGAATTTAATATGGATAAATTTAAAGAAATAAGACCAGTTGTACTAGGAGTAGTAAAAAAAGATAATAAAATATTAGTAAGTAAAGGATACGATAATGAAAGAAAAGAAATATTTTATAGATGTATAGGAGGAGGAATTGATTTTTTAGAAAAAAGTGAAGACGCATTAAAAAGAGAATTTGAAGAAGAATTAAATATTAATATAGAAGTAGGAAATTTTTTAGGAATTTCTGAAAATATATTTCAATATAAAGGAAAAAATGCGCATGAGTTAATATTGTTTTATGATGTAACCATAAAAAAGGAAGATTATAAATCTTCGTATAAATTGCTTGATGATGATGATGAATATGAAGCTTTGTGGATAGAAATTGATAAATTTAAAAATAAAGAAAATATTATATATCCAAAACAAATATTAAATATATTGTAAATAATGTAATTAAATTTTTAATCAAACATACGATATTTTACATAAAACATTGACAAGATGAACTAGAATTGCTATAATAATAAACATACATCGTAAAGAAGAGTAAAATAATTATATTACTCTGAATATGATGGAGATATCATTAAAAAATAATAAACTTAGAATAACTACTAGTTTATTATTTTTAAGATTACAGAAAGGAGATATGCTAATAATCAAAAGATACTAAGTCAACTCTACAGTGTATTTTTACAAGGAGGCTAAATATGAAGGCAATAGAGGTAAGAAACAAGTTTTTAAAGTTTTTTGAAGAAAATGGGCATAAGGTAATTGAATCTGCACCATTAATTCCAGAAGATGATTCAAGTGTTCTGTTTAATATTGCAGGAATGCAACCATTAAAACCATATTTAATGGGAAAGAAACATCCAGATGGTGTAAGACTTACTGACTATCAAAAATGTTTAAGAACTAATGACATTGAAGAAGTAGGAGATAATAATCATCTTACATATTTTGAAATGTTGGGAAATTGGTCATTAGGTGACTATTTTAAGGAAGAGTCAATTCAAATGACTTTTGATTTCTTAACTAAGGAATTAGGAATTCCTATAGAAAAATTGTCAGTTACAGTTTTTGCTGGAGACGAAGATTGTGAAAGAGATGATTTAACAGCAAGTTGCTGGAAAAAGGCCGGAATTTTACCAGACCAAATCTATTACTACGGTAAAGAACATAACTGGTGGATAGCTGGAGAGGAAGGTCCCTGTGGTTCTGATACAGAAATTTATTATGACACAGGAAAAGTAGCTTGTGGACATGATTGCCAACCTTCATGTGATTGTGGTAAATATGTTGAAATTTGGAACAACGTATTTATGGAGTTCTATAAGCATAAGGATGGACATTACACAAAATTAAATCAGCATAATGTTGATACTGGTTTGGGACTAGAAAGAATAACCTTTATTTTACAGGGAAAAGAAACACCATTTGATACTGAAATATTCAAACCAGTCATGGATAAACTCACTGAATTAGCAGCGAATGATATATTAGTAAGTAAGCGGATTGTTGCTGAACATATGAGAGCTAGTATCATGATTATTTCGGATGGTGGTAAACCTAGTAATGTTGATAGAGGTTATGTTTTAAGGAAATTAATTCGTAGGATGGTAAGACATATGAACAAATTGCAGATTAGTTTAGATGAATTATCATCATTATTAGAATTAAACATTAAAACATTAAGCGAATTATATCCAGCTTTAGAAGGCAATAAAGAGCTTATTATTACTACTGTGATAGATGAAAAAAACAAATTTATCCAAACATTAGAAAAGGGTAAAAGAGAATTTCATAAAGCAGTAGAAAAAGCTAGAAAAGAGGACAATAGCAAAATAGATGGTTTGGTTGTATTCAAATTGTATGAAACATATGGATTTCCTCCTGAACTAACTAAAGAGCTTGCAGAAGAGGCTGGAATGATGGTTGACACAAAGGAATTTGATGTGCTTTTTAAACAACATCAAGAAAAATCAAGAGCAGGAGCTGGTCAAAAGTTTAAAGGCGGTTTATCTGATGCATCTCCTGAAACAATAGCATATCATACTGCTACTCATCTTTTAAATGCTGCATTAAAAGTAATTGTGGGACCTGAAGTTAAACAAAAAGGTTCTAATATTACATCTGAAAGAATGCGGTTTGACTTCAAATGTAATCATAAATTAACCAACTTGGAAAAGCAACAAGTTGAAGATTTGGTTAACAAATGGATTCAAGAAGGTCTCAATGTTACAATGACAGAAATGTCTAAAGATGAAGCATTGAAATCAGGTGCAGAATGTGTGTTTATCGAAAAGTATCCTGATGTAGTAAAAGTATACGCTATAGGAGATGTTTCTAAAGAGATTTGTGGAGGACCTCATGTGAGTAATACAAGCGAATTAGGAACATTCATTATTCAGAAAGAAGAGGCATCTTCGGCTGGTGTAAGAAGGATAAAAGCTATCTTGAGAAAGGAATAATAAGATAATCTCCATCTTGGAAGAAGTTGATTAACGAAAAAGGGGCTGTAAAAAAGCTCAAAAGAAAAATGAGTGATGAATTTCACTCATTTTTCTTTTAAAAAGATGTCATAAACGTTAAATTTTACAGCACTTGTAGTCAAAATCAAAATAATATTTGGACTATTTAAAGTTCTCTATTCCATTCTCTTTCTTCTCTCGCAATTTGCTTTTGAGGATCAATACTAATATGATTTTCTCTTTCAAAATCTCGTATAAGCTCTTTAGACTCGCCAAAATTAAATTTATTGCAAAGCCATTCGATAAATTTTTCAACAGTTATATAAAATCTATCAATTATATTTTGTAACTTACTATTTTCTTTTTCTAACTTTCTATATTTATGCTTGTATTCAAATTCTAAATCAATTGATTTATTTTTGTATTCATTTTCTAGTTCATCAACTCTATTATGCAATGCTTGATTATCAGCAATTATAGAATCTCGTTTTTTTTGAAATTTAGTTGCCTCATTTACAATTTTAGACTGTTTTGAAAGTTCCTTCTTTAACGACTTATTTTCAATAGCTAATTCTTTTATCATTTCTTCTTTAGGTTTTATAACATCATTTAAAATTTTCTCATTTTTATTAAACATAAATTTTTTCAAATCTTTTATATCTGTATCCTTTGGAATATCATAGGTTATGCTTTCAACTAATTTTTTAGTATTTTCAAAGTTTGTCAATTCTTTATATTCAGCTAAATCTACATGCTTTCTATTAGTTTCTTCTTTTGGTAATCCTCTTTCTAATTCAAAATTATGTGATACCATATATTCATAAAAAGCATTTTGGAGTTGTCTATAACTATCTTTTTCTTTCCAAAACTCACTACAAGCAAGTTTATCAATAGATTTTCCTTTTTTATCAGTTGTATGAACTACTGGCAAAAAACAAGGTGCATATGTGGACTTTCTTCGTCCATATGCACCTGTGCAGACATTATATATTTTTCTCCTAGATTTTTATATTCACTAACAAAATTATATGCTGTTTCAAAATATCGCTTTGTTTCTTTTTCTCCAATTCTATCAAAAAATTCTTTATCAGATGTTATTATATATTCGCAAGCAATATTACTAACAGTTTTTATTTGTCCTTTTAAATCATATTCTTTTTTCAGTCTATCAAATTCTTTTTCATAACTATAAATAGGCTCTTTTAAAGAATAGTTTAAATAAGTTTTTTCTTTGTCGATATTTTTATTTGAATAGTTGAAATTTTTTCTTTCATTATGCCTATATATTCCTTTAAGATTTTCTTTTTTGTATTTCACATTTCTTATAATAGCATAACTCATTTTTATATGAACCTCCTTCGATGTATCTTTTTTAGCATTGCTTCACAGGAAGCTTCAGCTTTCCTGTAAGAGTAAATACTGTCTGTGCTTTTTGGGATTTTATAGTAATTTCTTCGAAGTATTGTAACACACTACAACCCCAAAACATAAATTTTGCTAATCGCTAATTTATGTTTTAGCAAAAATTTGCTATCACAATTTTTTGCATGTAGAGGTAAAATTTATTTTACCTCTACATAGAAAAAGCAATTGTGCTTTTTCTAATTCACTCCATTTTATATCGGCAAATAAACCAAGTTAATGAAGTGAATAAGGTAGTTATATTCTTTTTGTAATAAAATCGAATATAACTACTTTCTAAAGAGAATCTGCGTTAGCATTTTTGTTTTTATATGGAGCTTTCTTTATGAAATATCTTATGGAATAATTTTGTTACTTCTGTTCGTGAATTTTGTACTTTATACGAACGAAAGCAACAAAAAAGCCAGTTATTAAACTGACCTTTTCTTTCAATTATATTTTTAATAATTCAATACTATCAACAAAACCATTCCTGTAATACTTTTCACACCAATAATCAAAATAATTCATATAATTTTTATCAAGTAACTCAAGTTGTTGTTTTACATATTTTTGATTTTGGATTGGAACATTTTTTAAAATTTTTTCAGTTATATCATCATATTGTATAACATGTTTTGAATCTTCTTCATCAAGAATAGCTAGAATAGTTTCTTCTCTAAAATCAAGCCATTCTTTTAATAAATCATCTTTCATATTTCTTAAATTATTCATTTTCTATATCTCCTATACATATATTAATTCTTTTAAAACAATTTCTTCAGCTCTGTTTTTAATATTATTCATAGCTTGTACCCATTCCATTTGATTTGTTGCTTTTAATTCTTCATTTATTCCTTCTTCTTTGGTAAATTGATTTATTATAATAGTAATTCTATTACTTGCTTCTTCATTAATATTTGCAAGATAATCTTGAAGATTACCATTAATCATTAATTCGGTATATAAACCTTTTTTATGTTGTCTTATAAACTCTAGCTTTAAATGACCGTATATTCCAATATAATATTTATTAGGCTTATATTTTTTCATAGTCAAATTTGGAATTAGATAATCCCCTTCTTTGTGATAGGTTATATTATTTTTCATAATTTTAATCTCCTTTCGTTTAATTACAATATAAAGATTCGAGTTCTTCAGCGGTGTATGTTCTTTGCTCATAATTCCATCCGCTTTTTTCTGGGAATCTCTTTTTACTATAATTATTTTTATTATATTTATTATTACTACATCGTACATTCTCCGATTCTAGAATCGTATTTTCTCCGTTTCTTGAATCGGACATTATACGATTCATAGTTCTTTCAATGCTTTGGTGGACTATTTTTCCAACATATATAATATTATGCTTTTTAAATCCACTTCTAATTTCATATATAAGTTTAGCTTCTTCAAGCTTTTTAAATGCTTTTGATACAGGTTTATCAGAAAGCTTTAGCTTCTGTTGAGCTTCTTTTCTTGAGTAAATAAGATATATATTTCCATCTTTATCAATCCATTTATTTTTCATAGATACAGATAATCTATCTAGCAATAGTCCATATAATAGAATACTATTAGAATCAAGATTTTTATATATAGGATTTAATAATAATTCTTTTGGGATTTGATAAAAGACATTTTCTAAAACCTCATTTACTTTATAAGGTATAAAATCCATAACAATAGTTTTCCTTTCCTAAAATATTTTTGCGAATAGGGCTTTTTGTTGATATATTAAGGAAAACTAACTTTGCGGAATTTTTTTGTTCCGCAAAATCCTAAAAATTAAAGTTGCGGAATTTTTTGCGGAATAAAATATTCAAATTTTTCAGCATTTTTTAGAATTTTTCAAAGATATAAAAAAATATGCTATTTTCTAATTTTCTTAGAAAATAGCATATTTGAATGTTTTTGAATTTTTATAAATTCTCTCGACTTTTTGCAAAAAAATGGTCGAGGCGACAGGGTTTCCTACTTTTGTAAACGTTGATTTATCTACATTTCCAATAGACAATTCAAAATTATAATGCAATTATAATGCAATAAAAAAACAGTTAAAACTCCATATTATTTTAACTATTTTCTAAATTTTTAATTTTTTGTTTTAATTTATTATCTAAATTAAATTCCTCAGATTTTTTTAATAAAGAATAACATAGATTTAATAGAAATTTCCTATCAAAGTTGTCTTTTGGTTCTTTTTCTATTGCATCTAATATCATTTTTTTATAATATTCATTTTTATTTATGTAGCAATTATTTTTTGAACATTCTTCTTCATCTAATGCCAAATACGTTTCACCAATATTTATATTTTTCTTTTCTTTAAATCTTAAGCATTTATCTTTTTTCTCACATTTCTCATTAATACAATAGCTCAAAGAATTATCTAACATTTTATTCACACCTTTTATAAAAAGTTTAGATTTATCATTTGACAAAATAAATAAATCTGTGTATAATAAGTATAGGAAATAGAGAAACCACAAAGTGGTTGCCGATATGAATTTTAAATAACCATTCACTCGACCAAAAGCAGAATGGTTATTTTTTTATTGCCTATGTAGTAAATACACGATGACGATGACTAAGGCAAAATTTATGATAGTTACTCCTACTAATCCAAAGAATAGTAGTTTGATGATTGTTAATAATATTGCTTCTACCATAGCACCACCTCCGCTGTCAATCTCACAACAATAGCTGTGGAACAAGTATGTTTACATCAAAGAGTCAAAGGTGGCAACCAACTCTGCTTATTCTCATTTCCTATGTTAAATAATATATAACATTTTTTATAGAAAATCAAGTTAATTGTAAAATTTTATTTATAAATATTATTTTTCAAATAGAAATCTTGTAAACTTTTATTTAACTAAGTTACAAGATTTTTTCAGTAGAGGCATAGTCCATATAGACTAATTCTCCTAACTGGCTTATATACTGACTTTTAAGTATTAACTTTCTTTATTTCAACACATTTGATTTTAAAAATTATTTAATTTTCTTTTGTATTAGCAACCTATCATTGCTATATTAGTTCAAAAATTAAAATAGTACTCTTTATAAAAATTCTTAGACTTCTATAATAAAATTTTATATATCAATTTCTTATATCCTTTAAATTTGAAATAAGAATAAATAAACCATATTAAAATTTTGAATATTTTGATATTTCTGCAATATCACATATCAATTTTTCAAAATCTTCTTTATGCCAAAATCTTGGGTGCATATATCCATGACTAACCCCATTCCTATTATCTCCTGAATTAATGGCTTTAGATTTACTAAAATAGTTTTTTAAACCTTTTAATATAGTAACATATTCTATATTACTTCTATTTTGGTTTATTGCTAAATTAATTAAATCTATTCCTGTTTTTCTTTTCCTTTCTACACCTTTTTCATCCATAATTTCTCTACCATATTCTGTGGTTGTAGAACGAATTATTTCTTCTAAATACGAATATGCAAACGGTAATAAAATTGAGTATGTCTCTGGGTATTCATTATATACCTTTTGTACCAATTCCCAATCTGGTAACCAGTTCCAAAAATGAGCATATTTCATTATTTCTTCAAAATAACTGTCTAAAATCATCTTTATACCTTCTTACAAATATTTAATTAAGAAATTTTTTTCTTAATGTTTCTTCTTCTTTTATTATCTTTTCTACCCATGGTTGTAAAAAATATTTAAGTACCGGCATATCTTTATAAAAGTTCATAACTTGTGTTCCTCCAGCTTTAGATATTATATACATATATTCAAATTCGACCGTAATGCCATCATTCATCGTTAGAGAAAGCGTATGATTTTTTTCTTTTAAAAATGCCTTTATCAAATCAGTTTTGCTCTTATCCAAATCAAGTAAATATTTAATTTTTCCTTTTCTATCTTTGTTACTAGTATATCTTTTTAGAACAGCCTTTTTAATATATTTATAAATATAATTTATTAATAATATAGACAAGATTGAAATTGAAACTATAAATATAATTCCTAATATAAATCCAAAATTGTTTCTAAAACTTTCCATATAAAGTTTATTTATAATCTCATCCGGTAAATATAATAACAATCCACTAGCTATTGCCAAAGCTCCTAAAATTGTAGGTGGTAATTTCAAAAAATCTAAAAAATCTTTAAATGACCCCATATCTTACCTCTTATAGTATAATATTTGATATTAATATACCATAATATTAATAATAAATCAAAATCCATTTAGCATCATAATACATAAAATTCTAATTTTATTATTATAATAACTTTTACTTTAAAGGAACTTAAATTTTTTGAATAATTCTTATAAAAACTGATTTTTTCTTATAGAAAACTGATACACCAGTTTTTTCGTTTGTTTTTATCACTTTTATAATGGTCTGCAAATACTTTAAAAATACGAATAATATTCTTATAATAAAAAAAAACGGCTCACAAATTATTGTATGAGCCTATAATATTTTATTACACTATGTTTAATCTCCATAAGTTCCCCACCAACTGCCATTCCAACTTCCGTTAGATACATAAGTTTCTATATAATAATATTCTCCTTTGTTTACGCGAACTGTTTTATCCACATTATAATCTCCTATCTCGTTTACTATTAATTCTTCTAAATCTTGATTACTATCTAATAATTTTACAATAAAATTTCCACTTCCCCTATATGTAGCTTGAAACCTAAATGTATTACCAGTCATACAAACTTTCCATATCTTTTTACCATTTTTGTTTATAGTTAGTTGGTCTTTCTTTGCGTCTATTTCTGCTTGTTTTCTTTGTCTTTCTTCTTCTGCCTCTTTCGCCTTTCTTTCTGCTTCAATTCTATTTACTTCATTAGTCGCATTATTATACATATCTAAAATAGTTTGATTTCCTAAATCCTTGTAATTTTCTAAAGTTTTTTGTGCTGATGAATAGTCTTGATTATTAATTTGTGTTTGAGCTTCATTTATAATTTGTTCAAATGCTTTATCTTTGATTTCATTTTGCTTATTGGTTGCTATATCAACAATTTCTTGATTTTTATCTTTATTATTACTTATTACTTGTTGTAATAAATCAAATGCCTCTTTATAACTTCCACTTTCTATATATTTATTTGCACTATTTAAATTACTATAAGATTGTGCTAATAAATACTTTTCATCTATATAATTTTTCATATCTTCATCATCATAAATTGTACTAAATTTTATATCTGATAACATATTTATTAGTTCTTTATCTTCATTTCCATTTTTTATATTTTCCACTCTTTCATCAATTGCTTTATATAATTGATTATAAGCATCTCCTTCAAAATTTTCTTCATCTTTATGATTTTTTATAATATCGCTAAATTCTTCATAATCTGATTTATTTTTTATTAAATCGTAACAGGTAGAAATATCATTGTTGTATTTTTCTTGTCTTTCTTTTTCTTCTATATATTTAGATATTCCATAATATACTCCAATTATTATTAAAACTATAATAATTACTATAAATAAAATACTTGCAATTCTTTTTTTCAATTTTTGGGAAAAAATATATTTTGTTGTTTTCTCCAAATAAGAATTACAATGTGAACATTCTTTTAATTTTAAATCATCATATTCTTTGAAACATACTGGGCATTTCATTATTTCTTTTTTCTCAATTTTGAATTTTTTTATCAATTTTTCTTTGTTTTTGTCAAACCAATATATAATTCCGCATATTATTGCAAATGCTATTACAGATACTAACAAAATTTCCATATTAAATTTCCCCCTAATTCTCTTTATATACAATAGAGTCTAGTATATCATTAAATTCTTTTATTGGCTCATTTTTTGGATATGTTACACCTATATATATTAACCCTGCTCTATTTGGTATAATATAAATATCTTCTGTAAATTCCCCTGTTTCGTATTCTAGCAATGTACAATTAATAGGTTGAACTTTAGATATAGTTGTTTCTTCTCTTTTTGTTAATGTACTTGTATTAAAAGATGCTCTTGTTTGTATATAATTTTGAATTTCTGTTTCCTTATCATAAGATATATTAGGACTATTAGGAACATTACAAAAAAATTCACTCCCTGCAATTTTAGGGTATTCTAAATTAATTTCTGAATAATTACCTGTTGATGGTCTTTGTAATTCTTTACTATACTTAAATTCAATTCCATACGCTTCATCTTTAAAAGTTTCAAAATCAGAATTTTCTTCTTCTGCAACATTTTCAGTTTCATTACTGTTAGTTTCATTGTTTTCTGTTTCTTTATTTTGTAGCACTAAGACTATTGCAACAATAACAATTATTAATATAACTGCCAAAATTATATATTTCATTATTTTATTTTTCATTTTTTAAACATCTCCTTTTTATAATTATTACTATATCAATTACTATGAATGGTATTATAAAACAAAATATCCATACATTATTATTAAATTCAAATGCACTTTTAAAGTTTAAAACTAACAAACTCTTAACAGCTCTTGTCATTCCACATAAAGCACACCCTGAACAAGTAAATTGGTTAAAATATGCTAAATATATAAATGTAATAAATAATATAAGATAAATTATTAAACGTGCATTTTCAAAATCATTATCATTAATTATCTTTTTTAGTTTCTTTAACCTCATTTTTTTCTTTCCCTGCTAAAATCATAATACTACCAACTAAACTTATAATAGGAAATACTATATATATCATATAGCAACATAATACAGATGATAAAAACAATATACATAATACTGCAAACAATGTAATACTTAATAATAACATTGATATAGAATATAACTTCATCAAATCCTTATTTATTTTTCCTTTTAAAAATAGTATAGATAAAGCAATCATAATGGCACTATCTATTACTATTATCAAACCATCAACTATCATTTCTGTATTTACAGAAATCCCACTTCCTAAAGTCTTGAAATATAAAATAAAAATTATAAATCCAATTATATTTAGTATATTTCCTACTAAACATAATATTGTTCCTGTTCTCTTAGTTTTCAATCTCCATTCCCCCTTTATTTCTCTAATAATCTTGTTAATCTGTTACTATCTAATGATACTGTTTTACTATCGTTTTCAATTTCTGTTGCTATTTCTTTTAACTTATCTGATGTATAATTCAAATATCCAATCGGCAAATCCATAACCTTAGTTCCACCTAAATCTCCTAAATTAGTTTTTATCTCGTTATCTTCCATTTTCCAAACCTCTCTGCAAGATTGATTTTCCCCTTGTTCATCGTCATAATGATAGCTTATAATACAATATCCCTTTTCTTTATTTATTTCTGCTTCTTGTATTTTAAAAGTATTTTTATAAGTTATATCTTTCATTCTTTCGTTCGCCCAATTTATAAGTATTTTTTCATTTTCATCAGGAGTGTTGTATAAATATATACTCAATCCAAATGAAATAGCAATAATTATTATTAAACTAACTATCCAAATTCTTTTAATTCTCTTCAACATATTTTCCTCCCCACATAATAATTTTTTTATTTTACATTAAAACTTATTTTTTTAATCTTCTTCATCTTTTAAATAATTTCTAAAGTCAAATTTTCTGGTGCAATAAAAATACTTGCTATTATTATTGCACTCCCAACAGATTTAATTAGTCTAAACTATTTTATTTTCTGGATAATATTCCATTTGCAACACCACCTTTATTACATATTATTTATTTTTTATATCTTCTAATAGTTGAATTATCTCTCATATTCCAGCTACAAGTAATCCTGAAACTATGGTAACCGCTATTACTGTCAACCCGACTGCAAATTCATCTTCAAATAACATTATTCCTGCAATAACTCCAACAATTATTTCAATAGCTCCAATAAATTTTAAAGCTATTCCTAATCCGTTATTTCTATATATACTCTCATCTTCTTGTTCTTCTTGCTCATACATACAATCATTTTTATAGTCATAACAACCTTTACAATATTCCTTATCATCGTGGTCAAGTGGTCTTCCACATTTTTCACAATATCTCTTTTCCATAAATATCCTCCTTTATTTTTTATTATCATACCATACTAATAGTTATTAAACAATACTTTTTGTTACTTAATTATTGCTAGCTTTTCATATAAAATGTTAATAAAAAGAGGTGCAATCAATGAATTTTGAAGATATTGGACTTAGAATAAGAAATAGAAGAAAAGAACTAAAACTCACACAAGAACAATTAGCTGAAGAAACAGATTTATCCGCTACTTATGTTGGAGCAATAGAGAGGTCTACATCAAAATGTAGCATTGAAACACTTGTAAAAATAGCTAATGCCTTAAATTTAAATATAGACTTTCTATTGTTTGGAACTACTGTAAAAAATGTGGATTTAAGATTTTCTGAACTGATGAACGAAATACCTTCAGAAAATCAACAATTATTTATTGAACTATGTGAGGCTATTGCTGAAAAATTAAAAAAATAATTAAGATAGAGTATTAAGGTTTCAAGTCTAAATACTCTATTTATTAATAGCTAATATAACCTCTCCCAAATTATCAAATTCCAATTTAACTATTGTATTATCATCATTTGTATAAAAATTAGCTACCCAATTTGTATCTATACTTATACTTATTTCTTCATTTACTCTAATAATAAATTCATTTTCTATTATTGTTACATTAGCTTTTTTAACATTTATATCAGTCCCTATAAGTCCTGTTATTTTTAACATTACATTTTTCCCTTGAAAATTGTTTATTGTTTCTTTTAATTCTTTAAAGTTAATTTTTTTCAATATTATTCCTTTTTTTGAATATTTTTGTATTATTAATTTTTCTTACGTTTTAATTTTTTTTTTTTTAATTTGGTATATTCTCTTGCATTACACCAATCATTGTATAATAGACAAGCTCTTATCCTATATAAAATCTCTAAAAATTGTTCATTCTCCATTTTTATTGCTCCTTCATTCTTTGTTATAAATAGCTTTTAGCTTTTTATCTATTTTTTTTGTTAACATTCTTGTCCTTATATTATCTTCTCCATATTTTTTTACACATTTTTTATATTTAACTACTAATTTTTTAATTTCTTTATCAATCGTTATTTCTAAATTTTTAATATAACACTCTACATCTTTCTTCGCCTCTTTCCAGTCATCATAATTTAATTTTGTTTCTATATTCTCTAAAATTTCTAGTCCTTTTGTTTTTTCCATCATTATTATCTCTCCTAATATTTTATATCAAGATAAATATTATCTCTTAATTTTCCTTTTTGTGAATAATAAATTTTTTAATGTCAATAATATTTTAATATAAATTTACAAATAAATTATACCGTTTCGAACGTATAATGTCAATTCATTATTTGTTTGTTAAGCTAATTATATATAAAAATTTAGGAGAAAATTATGAGTAAGTTTGATGCAAATACTGTGGGAAATAATTTAATACAAGTTGAAGGAACTATAATTTTTAAGTTACAAGATATTCTAAATAAAAGAAATATTACTAGATATAAACTTTCAAAAATGACTCATATTAGGTATGATACAATTTGTAATTACTGTAAGGGCGACGTAACATTGCTAAATATAGAATACTTAAAAATATTTTGTTCTGTATTAGATTGTAATGTTGAAGATATAATAGAATATAAAAATTAATCATAGTATAGCTATATAATTTTGGGCTAAAAGACTTGTTGTGCATACACCTTATTTTAAAATTATTTTTACGGCTATAACTTAAAGTAGGGGGAAGTGTAATTAAAGACTAGCAAAAGCTAGCCTTATTTTTTACTTCTTTCTTATACCTCTTTTTTTTAATATTTCATAAAATGATGTTTTGCCTATTTTCAAATTTTGATATGTTTTTATTGCCGTTTGTTCATCATCTAAATATTTTTTTATTTCTTTTTGAAAATCCGCTTCGATTATTATCAACTTTGGACGTCCAACCTGTTTTTTCATTTTCTAATACCTCTTTTCTATAATATATTTATTTTTTCTTTTAATTCTTTTTCTGATGGGTTTGTGTAAATTTCGGTTGTCCTAGTTGAAGAATGCCCTCCAATCATTGCTATTTCAATAATTGAAAACCCTTTTTCACTCATATTAGTAAAACAATAATGTCTGCAACCGTGAGGCGTTAAAACGTTTGAATACTTATTAAATATTTGATTTATTCGACTACGACTGACTTTGTTTGATTGTCTGCTAACAAATAGATATTTACTGTCACTTTTTCTTTCCTTCAAATATTCTTTGATAGCCTCAACAACTTTATCATTCATATAAACTGTTCTAACCTTTCCGCCTTTTCCATCTTTTACTATAATCTCTTTACTATTCAAGTCAAAATCATTCATTTTAATATTTAGACATTCTGAAATACGTAGACCTGTATATAAAATAGTAGTTACTATTGCATAATCTCGTTTTGTTTCGTGTTCTAATATTTGCTGTCTAAACTTTTCAACATCTGATGTATCTACTTTACAAGGATTGATATGTTGCTTTTGTACTTTTATAAAATCGTTCTCTTGTATAACAATATCTTTTTGTATTTCTTTATCTACTAAAAACTTGTTATATTTCATTATAGCCGATAAATTCGCGTTTATTGTTTCCGCTTTTAATGTTTCCCCCTTTTTAGTCTTTTTTATATTTCTTAAATAACTTTTATAATCCAAAACGTTAGGTCTATAAAGCTTTTTTAGTTCTTCACCTGTTGTTTCTCTATACCATTTTTTAAAACTGTTTACATTTCTTATATAATTATCTATTGTATTTTGTGATTTATTTTGTTCTAATAAATAATTTTTAAATTCTTCCAT
>CALXCG010000011.1 GCA_944386745.1 uncultured Clostridia bacterium
TTCTCTAAGTGGTTGGCGATATCTACCTCCACTACGGACTTTCACCGATTAGCTAAACAACATGCCTGTCGCACATTAGAATTAGGGACAGATTAAACTGTCCCCTTTTACACAAATTGAGATTTTTGAGACCATCCCCAAATCCTAATTTCCGTTTTTTATTTGTCCTTCACAATTACATATATTTTCAAATGTTGTACATACTTGTTGTTTTCCTAGTTGAGTATCAAAATGAGCTAAGTCTCCTAATGTTAATATTCCAACTACTTGATTATTGCTATCACATACTGGTAATCTTCTTATTTGTTTTTGTTCCATTTTTGTTTGTGCATTTGTCATTTCATCATCTTGTTTACATGTTGTAACATTACATGTCATTATGTCACTTGCTTGTGTTTGATTAGTATCTTTGTTACATGCTACACATCTTAATATTATATCTCTATCTGTTACTATTCCACATATACAATTATTGTCATCACATACTGGAACGCATCCAATATGATGTTGATTCATTAATTTTGCTACTTCTTGTATTTTTGTTTCAGGTCTTACACAACATACATCTTCACACATACAATCTTTAACTTTCATTTTATTACCACCTTTCAAAATTTCTCAATATTATTATTTGTATTTTTTTGATTTGTATTCCTAAAATTTTTTGTTAAATTGGCAAAATTTGTTTTTAAAAATTTAAAAAGGAGAAGTATAATACCTCTCCCATAATCTACATTACCCTTTGCTGTTTGTTCTAGTCCTTAAATAGGCATATACCCACTGGACATCTTCGAGTTCCTCGTCAGTCATTTCATATCGGTCTTTCTGATTTTCCTGCTTTCTCATTTCTGCAACTACTAATGCTATTTCATTGCAGACAGAAACAAGTTCCCATTCCTGAATCTTCAGATTTGAGTCATCTGCCCGATACTTTCTCATTTCTTCAAGTAACTCCTTGAACTTCTTTTCATACATGATGTTATACCTCCTAGGATAATTTTTGATATATTACATATTATACCACATATTTTACATAAATTTCAACTCTAATGCTCATAAATATCATAATATCCTCTTGGCATAATTGGAGGTCTACCCCCACCTTGAGGTGGTCTATTAGGTCCTTGTGGTGGTCTTCCGTGGTCCTCCAGGGAATGGTGGTCTCATAGGTGGTCTAGGTCTTGGTGGGCGATTTCCAGGTCTTCTTCTAAGTAATTCTCGAATAATTAAAATTCTTATTAAATCTCGTAAACTTCTATTTCTTATTTGTCTATCCTCTCTATTTTCATTTCTGTTTTCTACTTGTATCGAATCCTTTTTTGTCTCTTTTTTAATCGTTTGACTAGATGAATTCATTTCTTTTGCATTCATATTTTGAGTTCTATTTTCTCCGGTCCTTATATCATTTTGCAAATTTATTGACAAATTAATTTCATTGTCTGCTGTTCCCTCAATTGCAGAATAAATCTCATCTGTCATTTCGTCAATTACTTCTCTTGTTATTTCTCTTGTATTATTACTACATATTTGTGATACCATCGGATATACAATTTTATATATTTCTGGATAATATTGCTCTAATTCACTATTATTATCCTCATTATTGCTATAATTATTATTAAAATTATTGTTATAGTTATACCCTTGATTTTGCATATATGACATAGAATCATTGTCATTATATTGATAGTTCGGATATCCTAGTATGCTTCTTATGTACTCTTCATAACTCTGATTGTACATTATAAAACCTCCTTTTTCTTTTGTATATGTTATGCATTTTTTGAAAAATTTGTGTCTAAGAGGTTTTACTATTAAAATAATGTAGCTAGAATATTATATAAAATTATTTTGCAGTACCGCGTAGCGACCAAACGAGCCTTGTAAAAGGCGAGTGCGATTGAAGCAACCTACAACATTTTTCTTTCATAGGTTGCGACAACAAGGTACAAAAAATAATTTTATATAATATTCTAGCTAATATTTTATTACAAATTATTCACTAATTTTTTAAACTGTTCTCCCCTATCTGCAAAATTTTTAAACATATCAAAACTTGCACTAGCTGGTGAAAATAATACAATTTGACCTTTAACGGCATGTTTCTTTGCTAATTGTACAGTTTCTTCTAAAGAATTACACATATATATATCAAGTTCTTTATTTTGATTTTCCAATTCGCTTTTTACTGCATCAAAGATTTTTCCAGATGTTTGACCTAATAATATCAAAGTCTTTACCTTTTCAACTATTGGCTTTGCAATCGGAGTATAATCTAAATTTTTATCATAACCTCCTGCAATTAATACAATATCTTCTGTAAAAGATTTTAAACCTGCAATTGTTCTCGTTGGTGAAGAACTTACAGAATCATTATACCATTTAACTCCATCAATTTCTCTCACAAGTTCTAATCTATGTTCTACTGGTTTAAACTCTTTGACAGCTTCAACTGCATCTTCTATATCTACCAATGTACTTGTTGCAGCTATTGCTGTTGCTATATTCTCGAAATTATGCTCTCCTCTTAAAATAACATCATGTGTATCCAAAATATGTTTTCTTACTCTATCTTCACATTCTTTTATAATTTCATTATCAACAATAAATCCATTATCTAGTTTTTCTTTTCCGCTGAAAAAGATTACTCTTCCCGGCACTTCTTTTTCACAATTTCTTGTAATTTCATTATCGTAGTTCAATACTGTTATTCCATTTTCAGATTGAAATTTGAATATGTTTTTCTTTGCTTCTATATATTCTTCATAATCTTTATGAATATTTAAATGATTTGGTGTTATATTAGTTATGACTGCAATATCTGGACTAACTTCCATCCCCATTAATTGAAAACTACTTAGCTCTAGTACTAAAACATCTTCTGGTTTCATTTCTGGCAATTTAGTAAATAATGGTGTTCCAATATTTCCACCTAAAAATGTTTTGTAACCAGCTTTTTGCAAAATGCTATTTATTAAACTTGTTGTTGTTGTTTTTCCATCACTACCAGTTACTCCAATCATTTTACATGGACACATTTTCATTAACATTTCAATTTCTGATGTTATAATTGCTCCTCTATTTTCTTCTTCGACTAATTCTGGTTTAGTAGGCAAACAACTTGGCGAACGGAAAATTATATCAAAATTTCTTAAATATTTTAAACAATCTTTTCCAATAATAAGCTCAAATCCATAATCATTTATTTTTTCTAGTGCTTCTTTGCTTAATTTTTCTCTTTCTCTTTCATCAAATACTGTTACTCTTGCTTTTTTCTCAAACATGTAATCAAGCAATGGTAAATTACTTACTCCTAATCCTATTATGGCTACTTTTCTAAATCTTATGTATTCATTGAATTCTTTTAATTTTTCATTTTCAAAATCCATTTTTGCCTCCTAATATATATTATGTTTTATATAATATTTAATACATATTTTATAATTTTTACCCATTATATATCAAATGTTTCAAAAATACAAATTAATTTTTTATGTATATTTTTTTGCTTTTTAGAAAATAATATTATTGAAACTTGAATGGAGGTGCTTTTCATGTCAAAGAAAAATAAAGAAAATAAGTCAAATAACAATAACAAAAACAATCAAAACAATAACAACAACGAAAGACAAAACAACAATAATAGTAACAATAGATAGTTTAAACTTGTTATAATTTGTTCAAAAGACTAGAAATATTAATATCTCTAGTCTTTTGAATTTTTGAAAAATATACTTCTAATCTTCTAAACGATATTTTTCTCTTTTCATATAATTTGTATGTAACAATTTTTCTGCTCTATAGCTTCCAGGTTCTTCTAAATATTCTTCATAAATCTTTTTCAATACTGGATTTTCGTGAGATTTTCTAATTGTACTCTTTTCATCAATAGAGTAAATACTATCTGCCCTTAATTTTCTAACATCTACCTCAGAACGTGTTTTAGAGCTTTTTATTGGTTGACCTCCACCCATGATGCATCCTCCTGGGCATGCCATAATTTCTACAAACTGATAATCTGCTTTTCCAGATTTTATTTCATCCAATATTATTCTTGCATTTGATAATCCGCTTGCAGCAACTACTTTTATAGGTTTTCCTGCAATTTCTATTGTAGCTTTTTTAATCCCTTTTCCACCGCGCACTTGCTCAAACTCTATCTTATCTAAACTTTTTCCAGTCAAAGTATCTTGTGCAGTTCTTAAAGCAGCTTCCATTACTCCTCCTGTTGTTCCAAATATTGCTCCTGCACCTGTTGCTTCTCCCATTGGTGCATCAAATTCGCTATCTTCTAGTTTTGTGAATTCGATATTTGCCTGTTTAATCATACGAGAAAGTTCTCTTGTAGTAATTACATTATCTACATCATAAAGTCCGTCATTTTGCATTTCTGGACGTTGTCTTTCAAATTTTTTAGCAATACATGGCATTACTGAGACTGTATATATTTTTTCCGGATTTATTCCCATTTTATTAGCATAATATGATTTTATTAATGCTCCAAACATTTGATGTGGTGATTTACAACTTGACAAATGTGGCAATAAATCTGGTTCATATGATTCAATATATTTAACCCAAGCAGGACAACAAGAAGTCATCATAGGAAGATTATCATTTTTCTTAAATCTTTTTACAAATTCATTAGCTTCTTCCATAATTGTAAAGTCTGCACCTGTATTTGTATCAAATACTTTGTCAAATCCAAGTCTTTTTAATGCTGTTACCATTTTTCCTGCTACATTTGTTCCAATAGGCATCTGGAATTCTTCACCTAAAGCTACACGAACAGCAGGTGCTGTTTGAACAACTACATATGTATCTGGATCTTTTAATTTTGACCATACATCATTTATTGACTCTTTTTCATGTAATGCTCCTGTTGGACAAGCCTCTATACATTGACCACAAAATGTACAATTTACATTGTTTAAACTACAATCTCCAACTGTTGATATACATGATTCAAATCCTCTATTTATTACATCAATTGCTCCTATATGTTGAACATTTTTACAAGCAGCGACACATCTTCTACATAATATACATTTATTAAAATCTCTAACAATTGAAGGTGATAAGTCATCTACTTTATGTTGTGTCATTTCTCCTGGAAATTCTACACTTAAGACATTGAATTTTGTTGCTAACATTTGAAGTTCGCAGTTTCCTGAACGTGTACATGTTAAACAGTCTTTTGCATGGTTTGATATTATTAGATCTAGTATAACATGTCTTGCTTCTAGTACGTTTTGTGTATGTGTATGTACTACCATTCCTTCTTCTACTGTTTGTATACATGATGTTGCAAATCCTCTTCTTCCTTCAACTTCTACTATACACATTCTACAGTCTCCAACTTCGTTTATTTCTTTTAAAAAACATAGTGTTGGGATGTCTATTCCTGCTTGCTTTGCAGCTTCTAATATTGTTGTGCCTTCTGGCACTTTTATTTTTTGGTCATCTATTGTTAAATTAATCATTTTCTTTTCCATAACTTTCTCTCTCCTATTTATGTATCAAATTTCCGTTTTTTAAAAAGCATTATCTATATAATCAATTGGCTCTTGTTTTAACAATTCTATATGTTTATCAGATAGATATTTTCTATCTACAATTACATCAAAAACATATTTATCAAAATAATTATCATTCATAATATAACATCCATCAACTTTTTCTTTATCACCATAACTGTCTTCTACTTTCCACCTTACAGGTTTATTGTCAATTATATGTACACCTGTTAATGTCATGAAATGATGCATTTTTATTCTTGCTGTATTTAGACCTTCTTCTTTAGTTAATGATTCTATTCCTAATGTTTTATTATAATCAAATAATCTTGTATCTAAAATCCCAGATTTTTTATCTCTAAATTGCCTTACATATATACCCATATATACAGGAATGCCATCTTTTAATTGTTTTATTGAAGCATCTTTCAAACATTCGATTGGTAAATTTAATAAACTGGATTCTTCTATATGTTTATAATTGTCTCTTTTATAAATTTTATTATATTCTTTATTATGTTTTGGAATATTTCCTATATTAACAAAATCTTTTAAATTCAATGTTAAAAATTTATCTTTAAATTCTATTGGAGTAATATTTCTATACTCACAATATTTACCTCTGTTATCTATGTATTCATAGTCAAAATTTGTTGGTGGTTCACCTAATATTTTTGATAAAATCTCATAATTTTCTGATAAATATTTTTCAATTTCATGTTCAAGTTCTTGATTACTAACTTTTTCTTTTAAATGGATTAATTTAATTACATCTTTTAATACTTTTTCAGTATATATTGTAGTTATTCTATCTACATCTATACTTTCTTTAGTATCTGGCATATATTCATATGGTAATAATCCATATTTTAACACTAATGATTTAAAAAATTCCCAATATCCTGCTTCTTCTCCAGCTTGATCTAATATCTTTTCTTTTTCAAGATATTCAAAATCCACATTATCTAGTTCTAATATTTCATTATACAAATGATTTGCCTTTTCCAATCTATCAAAAAATGAAATATAATTTGATGATAACTTAAAATCTTTAACATCAATATTCAAATTTTGTGCTACATTGTATTTTATCATATTGAAACCTGCATAAATCCAACACTTATAACTATCTTTTTGGTCATATCTACTACTTTCTGGTAATTCTATGTTAAATATTGGTTGGTTTTCTATTATTATATTTCTATCTAGCATAGTATTTTCTAATCCATTAGTTGTAATTGCATTCTCTATTATCTTATTTGTTGGGTTACTATTATATTTTTTTGAAAATTCTTTTATATTTTCTAATTTGATCTTCATTTCACTCTATCCTTTTTACTATTCTTCTCATCATTTTTATATATCTACTATTCTAACTTATTTAATAAAATAGACATATATGTGTCTTAGTACAATTCAAATATATAATAAAGGTCCGTCCCTAAATCCCTGATTTTAGGGATTTTTAGGACCGTCCCCTAGTTCCCTATTGCATGGAATGGGCAACTTGCTATACATGTACCACACTTGATACATTTTTCTTGATTTATTATTCTTTTATCTCTTCCTGCTCCATCAATTGCATTTACTGGGCAATGTTTTTGACATAAGCCACAACCTTTACATTTTTCTGGATCTATTGTTATTTTTGACATTGCTTTACATTCTAATGTTTTACATTCCTTTTGAATAGCATGTTGTCTAAATTCTTCTCTAAAGTATTTCAATGTACTTACTACTGGGTTTGGTGCACTTTGACCTAGACCACATAAACTTGCTTTTTGGATATTTGCTGCCAATTTTTCTAATCTATATATGTCAAATTCTTCTCCTTCACCATTACATAGTCTTTCAAGAATTTCTAACATTCTTTTTGTTCCAATTCTACATGGTGTACACTTACCACAACTTTCACTTACTGTAAATTCTAAATAGAACTTAGCCAAACATACCATACATTTAGTGTCATCCATAACGATTAGTCCACCTGAACCCATCATAGAACCAATTGCTTTTAATGATTCATAATCTATTGGTGTATCTAAATGTTCTTTTGGTATACATCCACCTGATGGTCCTCCTGTTTGTGCTGCTTTAAAGTCTCTACCATTTGGTATTCCTCCACCTATGTCATATACAATTTCTCTTAATGTTGTTCCCATTGGTACTTCTACAAGTCCAATATTATTTACATTTCCACCTAGTGCAAATACTTTTGTACCTTTTGAATTTGCAGTTCCTATTGATGAATACCAATCAGCACCTTTTAATATTATTTGTGCTATATTTGCATATGTTTCAACATTGTTTATTAATGTTGGTTTTCCCCATAAACCTGCTACTGCTGGATATGGTGGTTTAACTCTTGGTTGACCTCTTCTTCCTTCAATAGATTCAAGTAGTGCTGTTTCTTCTCCACATACAAATGCTCCTGCACCTAATCTTATTTCTATATCAAAATTAAAGTTTTTGCCAAAAATATTTTTACCTAAAATCCCATAATCTCTTGCTTGGTCTATTGCTATTTGTAATCTTTGAACTGCAATTGGATATTCTGCTCTTACATAAATATATCCTTTATCTGCACCTATTGCATAAGCTGCAATTGCCATAGCTTCTAAGACACTATGTGGATCACCTTCAAGAATACTTCTATCCATAAAAGCTCCCGGGTCACCTTCATCAGCATTACAAACAACATATTTTTGTTTTCCTTCTGAAGCTCTTGTTAGCTCCCACTTCTTACCTGTTGGGAAACCTGCTCCACCTCTACCTCTAAGTCCAGAATTCTTTATTGTTTCTATTACTTCTTCTGGTGTCATATCACTTAATACTTTCTCTAGTGCTAGATATCCGTCAAAAGCTATGTATTCATCTATATTTTCAGGATTTATTACACCACAATTCTTCAATGCAATTCTTTTTTGCTTTTTATAAAAATTCAAATCATCTAATCTATCAACCATCGTGCCATCTATATCTCTACACAAAAGTCTTTCAACTTTTCCACCCTTTACAATATGTGTATCAATAATCTCTTCACAATCTTCTGGTGTAACCATTGCATAAAATGTATCTTCTGGACGTATTATAACAATTGGACCTTTTGCACATAAACCAAAACATCCTGTTTGTATAACACGTACATTATCTATACCTTTTTCTTCTAAAATTTCTCTAAATCTTCTTAATATTTCAGGTGATTTAGATGATGTACAACCAGTTCCATGGCAGACTAATATATGTTTTTCTCTAGTATCTGCTTTAGTATTTACTCTTAAATCTAATTCTTTTCTTTTTTCTTCTCTTATTTTGTGTATTTCCTTTAAAGATTTCATACTTTCCTCCTTTTGTCCGTTTGGGGACGTTTCCGTTTGGACATTTTTGTCCATTCTGGGACACATCTATTAACTTTTTATTTTTCAACTAGCTATTCTTCCATTAACTTATCTAAAACCTCATCCAACTTCTTAACAGTAGCTTTTCCATACACTTCACCATTAACAGTAAAAACTGGAGCTAAACCACATGCACCAACACATCTAGTTTGGTCAATTGAAAATTTACCATCTTTTGTTGTTTCTCCCGGTTGAATACATAATCTTTCTGTCAATCTATCCATAATTTTTTGAGAACCTTTAACAAAGCATGCTGTTCCTAAACATACTGATATGCTATATTTTCCTTTTGGTTTTAGTGTGAATCTAGAATAAAAAGTAACTACTCCATAAATTTCTGCCATTGGGATTGATAAAAACTCTGATAAAACTTTTTGTGCTTCTTGTGGGATATATCCATAATGTTCTTGTACTTCATTTAACATTTGAATCAAATTATCTTTTTCTGGTTTATATATATCGCATAATTCTTTTAAAAATTTATCTTCTTGCATATTTATTCCTCCCATGATTAATATATATTAAATTGTTGTTTCAATTATATCAAATAGAATTTTTTTTCACAACAGTTTTTTATGATATTTTTGTTTTTTCTACGTTTTTTGTAGACTTTTATTACTTAAAAAAGTAAAAAGAGAAAATACAAAAATATATCACTATCTTTGCATTTTCTCTTTTTGTTTTAAACATTAGTTAAAATAAATTATATCTTCATAATGAGCACCTAGTCCTGCTTTAATAAAATCTTCTTTTAATACTTCTTTACATTTTTCAGTTTTTTTGGAACTTTTATTCTTAAAAATACGATAATATTTGAAGAACATCTTAAAATTTACCTTTTTTGCTAATTGTTTGATTAAAATTTTTAAATGATATTCTCTCAAACTTTCACTTAACTGAGGTAAATTTGCTAAAGGCTGATTAGGATTATTACCATAAAAGACACAAAACACATAATCTGGCTTAGCTTTGACAATTAGATCTGCTAAATTATACATATCAATTATCTCCTCTGTTGGTAAACCAATCATTATTGTTGTATGAATATCAGCTTGTGGATGATATTTTTTTATATCCTTATAAATACTTATTGCCTGCTCATTGGTATGATGCTTACCTATCAGTTCTAGTAACCTATTCGAACCAGTTTCTAAGTTCAAATATATGTCCCCTATTTTTTTACAATTACATAAAGCATCTAATATTTTTGGAGTTATTTCTCCAATGGCTAGTCCAATTGGAAAATCAAATCTCTCAACTTCATCATAACTATTAATTAACTCTAAAAGCACATCTAATTTTTGTTCACCATAAATGTCTATCCCATACTCAGTAAGGTTTTCTGCTCTCAAACTTATATGCTTCATTTTTTCAGGAGCCACTTTTTTAATAAAATCTAAATTTTCCTTTATTACTTCCAAAGGAATACTTTCAAATTTTATATCCATATAGTTTCTCCTACAAAAGCCACATTTTTGTAAACATCCATCAACAGGCCATATAGCTAAATGTTTCTCTCTATCATCATACACAAAATAACGTTCTTTTATATCTATCCCGAATCTTTTCCCAAGTTTTTCAGCAAAATGATCACCCCAAAATGTGATGTTTTTTATTGAGCCATTTAACTGTCTCTCAGCATTTGCCGATTTACCCAGAACAATTATCTCTGCATCCTTTTTACGATATTTATCAATGAACCTAAGTTCTCTAAGAACAAATTCTGATGCATCTTCTATCCTTGCATATGGATGCATATATAAAATATAATCTGCCTCTTCAAATGGTACATCATTTTCTATTATAGGAAGCATGGTCAAAAATGACACCAATTGTTCTCTGTAACACTCTAAGCACAGATTTTTCAAAATATAATCCACATTTATTTTGAATTTACATGCACTACTTTTCCTATTAGGATAATTATTAATTACTTTGTTCCACCGTCTTATTTCTTCAGAAATATTCATTTGTCTTAAATTTGTCAAATCTTTCATTAAAGTTTTCTCCTTTCTTATTTATTTAACTAATGTTTAAAATGCTATCTTAGTCTACTATAGTAAACTAATAATGCTAGCCAAAACATAATGGCATAGCACTATTATACATCACTTTACGTAATTTGTAAACATTAATTCATTTGAACTTTACCAATAATATCATTAATATCATCAATATTATGTTTTTTCATATACTCTTCAATATCATCAACAGTATTAACACTTGTATAAGGACTAATAAAATTCCCTGCACCAATTGAAATTGCAGTTGCACCTGCAAGCATAAACTCAATTGCATCATCACCATTTACGATACCACCCATTCCTAAAATCGGAATATTTACAGCTTGTGCAACTTGATATACCATTCTAACCGCTACTGGTTTTATTGCAGGACCTGAAAGTCCACCTGTATTATTTGCAAGAACTGGTTTTCTTGTATTAATATCAATTTTCATTCCTAACAAAGTATTAATAAGTGATACTCCATCTGCACCACCATCTTCTACACCTTTTGCAATTGATGCTATATCAGTAACATTTGGTGTTAATTTTACAATTAATGGTTTATCTAAAACTTTTCTAACTTCACTTGTTACATGTTTTACACCTTCATATGTATTTCCAAAAGCCATACATCCTACTTTTACATTAGGACAAGATAAATTAAGCTCTACACCATCAATATCTAATGTGTTTAATATTTTACACAATTCGACATATTCCTCTACTGTACTTCCACACGCATTAACTATAATTGCAGTATCAAACTTTCTTAAAAATGGTAAATCATTTTCAGCAAAATATTCAACTCCTGGATTTTGAAGTCCTATACTATTTAACATTCCACTTGCTGTTTCACATACTCTTGTTGGTTTATTTCCGCTTCTTGGCTTTAATGAAGTACCTTTTGTAATAATTCCACCTAATTTACTTAAATCAAAAAACTCACTAAATTCTCTTCCATATCCAAAAGTCCCTGATGCAACAGTTACCGGATTTTTCATCTCAATTCCAGCTAAATTTATTTTTGTATTCATCTATTTTATTCCCTCCATTCCTTTTTGTTTTATTAATTTGACTTTATCATCTATATTAATATCAGAAATTTCCTCGATAAAATCTAATAATTTTTCTAATTTTATATATCTTGGCTCTCCTTCTTTGACATTCACATATTTATCAGTATATTTACTTAAAGTAACATTATATCTCTCAAGTATCTCTTTAAATAAATAATCATAATCCTCTCTAAGATTTCCTTTTGTCCTCTTCATTTCTTCAAATTCTTCATTAAAATGATTATTATAAAATTGATAATCTGTAAATAAATGCAAAAAATACCCTTTCCAATAATCTTGATTTATATCTACATTTTCGTCTTCTAGAAATTTATCAATATTAGTTTCAACATTACCATTTGACCATCTTCCGTAGTGTGAAGAATCTTTAAATTTTCTCTTATTTGTCATTTCTTCGTCCAAATCAGGTGCTACAGAGCCTTTTACAAATTCTTTAACATCCTTTATCTCGTCCGGATGCTTTTGGATATATCTATCCGCAATTATTTCATGTATTGCAACATGTGCCATCTCTTTCTACTCCTATCTTTAATTAATTAAATCTCTACATCTTTTGCGTTAAATACTGGTCCACCTTTACAAACATGCCAATATTCAGGTGCATCTTTTGGACTTTTAGCAGTTTTAACCGCACAACCTAAGCAAACACCCAAACCACATGCCATTTTTTCTTCTAATGATAATTGACAATCAATATTATTTTCAACAGCATATTTTTGAACAGCTTTTAACATTGGTAATGGACCACAAGCATAAATACAATCATACTTTTCATTTGCCATGTCGTCCTTTAAATAATCAATAGCAAATCCTTTATTTTTATATGTTCCATCATCAGTTGTAATTATTAGCTTATCTGTAACTTCTTCAAACTCTTTTTCAAGCATTACAAAATCCTTATTTCTAAATCCTAAATAACAATTTACTTTAACATTATTTTGCTTTGCTTGTTTAGATAATTCATACAAAGGGAAGATTCCTATTCCACCACCTATAACTGCTATATTTTTATATTTATCAAATTTGAACGTTCCATGTCCTAACGGTCCTATTATATCAATATCATTTCCTTCTTGTTTTTTTGATAGTATCTCTGTTCCTTTTCCTTTAACTTGGAATATGAATTCTAATATTCCATTTTCTTTATCTAAGTTATATATACTTATTGGTCTTCTTAAAAATGGGTCAATTCCTTCTGTTACCCTTATTTCAATAAAATTTCCCGGCTTTGCACTCTCTACTATCTCTGGTGCTTTTACACTAAACTTGTAAATATTCTTAATGATTTTCTCCTTTTTAATTAATTTTGCATATACTTGTTTTGGCATTTTTATTATCCTCCTTTTCTATGGTCAGTTTGGGGACAGGTTCGGACTGACCATTTTTGGTCACTTTAGGGACGCCACTTCTATTTTTCTCAAAGGTCCGTCCCCTAATCCCTAAAAGCAGGGATTTTTAGGACCGTCCCTAAATCCCTCCTAACTCCTCTTTCATTCTTAAAGCTTCTGCTCGAGTTGCTTTTGCATAGTCTTTTTCTTCAAATTTATCTTTCCAAAGTTCTGATTTATATGCACACATCAAACTTCTTGATGCATTTACTATTCCACCTAAGCCGTTTTTGTCAAACCCTAATGCTATATCTTCAGCTTTACCACCTTGTGCTCCATATCCTGGTATTAAGAAATATGTATAAGGTGCAATTTCTCTTATTTCTTTTAATTGTTTTGGATATGTTGCTCCTACTACAGCTGCAATACTACTATATCCATTTTCACCTCTTAAGTCTTTTCCCCATTCTTCAACTAATTTTGCGACTTTTACATATACTTCTTCTCCATTTTCTAATTTTACATCTTGTAATTCACCTGATGATGGATTTGATGTTTTTACTAATATAAATATTCCCTTATCATATTTTTTACAATCCTTAATAAATGGTTTGACACAGTCTGTTCCCATGTATGGATTCACAGTTACAAAATCAACATCAAAAATACTTTCTTCTTTTTCCCCTATTTTAGTCTTTCCTAAATATGCATTTGAATATCCTTGAGCAGTTGAACCAATATCTCCTCTTTTTATATCAGCAATTACAATCATTCCTTTTTGTTTAGCATATTTACATGTTTCTTCAAATGCTTTCATTCCTGGTATACCAAACATTTCATAAAAAGCTATTTGTGGCTTTACGGCTGGAATCACATCATATGTTTCATCTATCAAAGCTTTATTATACTCTACAATTGCTTGTGATACACCTTCCAAAGTGTCTGGATATTTTTCTAATACGCATTTGGGCAATAATTCATATCTTGGGTCAAGACCCATTACTGTTGGATTATTTGTTTCTTTTATTTTATTTATTAATCTATCAATCGCATTCAATTTCTATTTTCCCCTTTCTAATTCATATAGCTATTTAATGTTTTTTAATTGCTCCCAGTCTTTTTCTCTAAATCCTACTAAGATTAAATCTTCTGCAATTATTAATGGTCTTTTTACTAGCATTCCATCTGTGGACAATATTTCTATTTTTTCTTCATCTGTCATATTTGGCAATTTTTCTTTTAAATTTAATTCTTTATATTTCATTCCACTTGTATTAAAGAATTTTTTGATATCATATCCTCTTTGCATTATCCATTTTCTTAATTCATCTTTTGTTGGGTTATTTTCTACTATATGTCTGTCGTCAAATTCAATATTATTTTGTTCTAACCATTTCTTTGCTTTTTGACAAGTAGAACATTTTGGATATTCAATAAATAATACTTTCATAATTTCTCCTCTCAACCTTTATTATCTTTGTTTATATATCACTTCTCTAAATAGGTCTGTCCCTTTTGCGTAATTTTTAAGCATTTTGGCATGTCCCTAAATAAGCAACTTTTCCATTTACAATTGTATATTTTACTTTACCTTTTAATTTTTTTCCTATAAATGGACTATTTTTAGATTTTGACACTATCATTTCTTTTGTGTAAACATATTCTTCATTTGGGTCAAATATAGTTATGTCTGCTTTTTTTCCTACTTCTATACTACCTCTTTCATTTTCTATATGTAATAATTTTGATGGAGTATATGAAGTTAATCTTACTAAGTTTAAGTAATCAATATGTCCTGGGTCTACTAAGTTCATTATTTCTGCTGAAAGTGCTGTTTCAAACCCTATTATTCCATTTGGTGCTTTTGAAAGTTCTACATTTTTTTCTTCTTCTGCATGTGGTGCATGGTCTGTTATTATACAATCTATTGTTCCTTCTTTTAATCCTTCGATTATTGCTTGTCTATCTTTTTCTTCTCTTAATGGTGGATTCATTTTTGCATTTGTTCCAGATTTTAATACTTCATCTACTGTAAATGTAAAATAGTGTGGACATGTTTCACATGTTATTTTTACTCCTCTTTTTTTAGCATCTCTTATCATGTTTTTACTTGTTTTTGTGCTTATATGACATATATGTCCTCTAACATTATTTGTTTCTGATATAACTATTTCTCTTGCTGCCATTATCTCTTCTGCTTCTGGTAAGACTCCTTGAACTCCTAATTCATCTGCTACTTTTCCTGCATTTATTGCTCCTGCAGAAACAGATTTTTCTTCACAATGTGATGCTACAAATGTTCCAAGCCTATCTGCTTCAATCATTGCTTGTCTCATCATTCTACTATTTACAACTGGCATACCATCATCTGAAAATGCAATTGCTCCTGCATTTCTTAATTCTTCGAAATCTACTAATTCTTCTCCTTTTTCTCCTTTTGATACAGAGGCATATGGAAGTATATTGCATAGATTTACTCTTTTTGCTTCTTCTATTATTTTTTGCAAATTAATAGCGCTATCTGGTGTTGGTTTTGTATTTGGCATTGGGCAAATAGTTGTAAAACCTCCTGCAACAGCGCTTCTGCTGCCTGTTTCAATTGTTTCTTTATATTCAAAACCAGGTTCTCTTAAATGGCAATGAATATCAATCATTCCAGGCATAATATATAGTTTTGAACAGTCAATTATTTTATCTGCTTTTTCTTCTATATTTTTTCCTATCTCTTTAATTTTGTCATCTTCAATTAGTATGTCTTTTTCTTCAAATGTGTTTGTCTTGTAGTCAATTATTGTTCCGCCTTTTAATAATGTTTTCATGGCTAAATCCTCCTATCATTTTCTCTTATATTATCATTTCGTTCGACTATTTTCAATAGTTTTTAAAAATAAAAATGGGAGAATATACTCTCCCATCATTCTAAACAACAGATTAATTCACAAATCAGTAATAATTGCTCGTTATATGACTGTTGCTGCAGAATTTCGCCCAACTCTTTTTCAAAAATCGGATATTTTTCGTCCTGCTTTGAAATAATATCTGTGTCAAAAAAACTACATTTTTCAAGCGCTTCTTTATATGATACCTTTCCTGTAATCATATTCCGTCTCACCCACTCTAACACATTCTTTGCATTAGCAGGTGAATTTGTATACTGCAATTTTCTTGTAACGAACATTACTTCTTTTACCATGTTGCTTTTCCTCCTTCTGATATAGTTGATACTGTATCTTGCTAATATTCAAGACACTTTATATTGTTGACTTTTATATATTAACATAAGCTAATTATTTTTTCAATATTATTTAATTTATTTTTATAAAATGTATTGCATTTTCACAAACTTTATAGTACACTTTAATTCATAAGGTTGACTTAATTTAAAAATGATTGGGGTGTATAATTATGGTAGTAAACAAAGAAGTTAATTCTAATACTAATGAAAAAGATGAAATTATTATCTTTGAAAATCAAGATGTAAAGTTAGAAGTAAACATGAAAGATGAAACAGTTTGGCTAAACTTAGAACAAATGACACGATTATTCGACAGAGATAAGTCAGTTATATCAAGACATATAAGAAATATTTTTTCCGAAGGAGAACTTGAACAAAGTTCAGTTGTTGCAAAATTTGCAACAACTGCTTCTGATGGAAAAACATATAATGTTGATTATTACAATTTAGACATGATTATATCTGTTGGATATCGAGTTAAATCACAAAATGGTATTGCATTTAGAAAGTGGGCAACAAAAATATTAAAAGACTACATGTTAAAAGGTTACGCAGCAAATAAAAAAAGACTAGAATATCTAGAAAAAACAATAAAATTAATAGACATTGCAAACCGCATAGATGAAAGACTAGAAGGCAATGATGCAAAAGAAATTTTAAAAGTAATTGGAAGTTATTCGAAAGCTTTAGATTTATTAGATGATTACGACCATAGAACTTTGAAAAAAATCAAAGGAACTGTAGATAATAGAATTGTTCAATATCAAGATTGTTTAGATATTATTCACAAATTAAAATTTAATGAAAAAAGCGAAATTTTTGGTGTAGAAAGAGATAATGGTCTGGAATCTATAATTAATAATATTTATCAAAGTTTTGGCGGACAAGATGTTTATAAAAGTATAGAAGAAAAATCAGCAAATTTCTTATATTTAGTAGTAAAAAATCATGTCTTTATTGACGGAAATAAAAGAATTGCAGCAACATTATTTATATACTTTTTAAACTTTTATGATATACTATATAAAGATAATAAACAAATAATTGATAATAATACTTTAACTGCTTTAACATTACTAATTGCAGAATCAAATCCAAAAGAAAAAGAAATCATAATTGATTTAGTAATGAATTTTTTAAGTGACTAAAAACTTTTGCTAATATAAAAACTCAACTATAGTTGTTGACATATTTCTTGTTATATCTTATAATAAGTAAAACAAGAAAATAGTGTCGCTCTTGGGTGGTGCGACTAATAAATTATCCCATTAGACAAATACTGTCACTCTTGGGTAGTGTGACTAATAAATTATCCCAATTGAAAATAGTCTCTCTTGTTGAAAAATAAGAGAGATGTTTTTGATTAAAAAATTTTAATCATAGGAGGAATATAATTTGAAAATCATTTTCTTAGATATAGATGGTGTTCTAAATTCAGATGAATACTTTGATAAAATTAAAAATTTGAATATAAACGGAATAGAAAATGATATAGATATTAGTAAAATAGTTTTACTAAAAAAATCACTTGATGAAACTGGTGCTAAAGTAGTATTAACTTCATCTTGGAGATATACAAGAAAAGCTCAAGAGTTAAAGCAATTATTACTTAACTATGGAATTATTGTTGACTGTACTCCATTTATAGATAATGAACGTGGAATAGAAATTAAAAAATGGTTGCAAGAACACAATGACGTACAAGACTTTGTAATACTAGATGATGAAATATTTGATTCCTATGATGAAAAGTTAATGGAAAAACTAATAAAAATTTCCGATACAAATGGAATAAATTATGGAGAAGGATTACAACCTAAGCATATACAAGAAATAATTCAAAGACTTGGTAAAAAAGAAAAAATTATAGATAACGAATTAGAACTTTAATTTTTATTTAAATTATAGATTTAAGGAGGAAAATCATGTTCAAATTACATTCAGAATACAAACCAACGGGAGACCAACCAAAAGCAATAGAATACTTATCAAAAGGAATAGAAGAAGGGAAAAAATTCCAAACATTACTTGGGGTAACAGGTTCAGGAAAAACCTTTACAATGGCAAATGTAATTCAACAAGTACAAAAACCAACACTTGTATTAGCACACAACAAAACACTTGCTGGACAGTTATACAGCGAATTCAAAGAGTTCTTTCCAGAAAATAATGTTGAATATTTTGTATCATATTATGACTATTACCAACCAGAAAGCTATATTCCCTCTTCTGACACATATATTGAAAAAGATTCATCAGTAAATGACGAAATAGATAAATTAAGACATTCTGCTACACTATCACTATTTGAAACTAAAGACGTAATTATCGTAGCATCTGTTTCATGTATCTATGGTTTAGGAGACCCTGTTGATTACCAAGAAATGATGCTTTCATTAAGACCTGGAATGAATAAGTCAAGAGATGCTGTGCTAAAAAAATTAATAACTATGCAGTATACAAGAAATGAGATTGACTTTAAAAGAGGCACTTTTAGAGCAAAAGGTGATATTGTAGAAATTTATCCATCTGACCAATCAGAATCTGCCGTTAGAGTTGAATTCTGGGGTGACGAAATAGAAAAAATAACAGAAATAAATCCTTTAACAGGAAAACCTATTGGCTCAAGAAAACATATACTAATCTCCCCTGCCTCTCATTATGTTACAACAAAAGAGAAAATGGAAAGAGCATTAGTTACAATTGAGCAGGAAATGGAAGAACGAGTAAAATACTTCAAATCACAAAATAAATTAATCGAAGCTCAAAGAATTGAAGAAAGAACAAATTTTGATATGGAAATGATGAAAGAAACTGGATTTTGTTCAGGTATTGAAAACTATTCAAGACATATCAGTGGAAGACCTGAAGGAAGTCCCCCTTATACCCTATTTGACTATTTTCCAGACGACTTTCTTCTATTTATCGATGAGTCACATGCAACAATTCCTCAAGTTAGAGCAATGTATAATGGTGACCATGCAAGAAAAAAATCTTTAATAGATTATGGTTTCCGCTTGCCTTCTGCATATGACAATAGACCTTTGAAATTTGAAGAATTTGAACAAAAACTAAATCAAGTTGTATTTGTTAGTGCAACACCTGCAGATTACGAAAAAGAACATTCAGGTAATAATGTTGTTGAACAAATTATTAGACCAACTGGTCTTTTAGATCCTAAAATCGAAGTTAAACCTGTTGCAAATCAAATTGATGATTTATTAGAACAAATCAGACTAAGAGTTGAGAAAAAAGAACGTGTTTTAGTAACAACATTAACTAAAAAAATGGCTGAAGATTTAACTGAATATCTAAAAAGTCTAGATGTAAAAGTAACATATATGCACTCTGAAACAAAAGCATTGGAAAGAATGGAAATTATAAGGAATTTACGTTTAGGTGAATTTGATGTTTTAGTTGGTATTAACCTTTTAAGAGAAGGTTTAGATATTCCAGAAGTATCGCTAGTTGCAATATTAGACGCAGATAAAGAAGGATTTTTACGTTCAGAAAGATCTTTAATACAAACCATCGGACGTGCCGCAAGAAATACAGATGGTACTGTTATTATGTATGCAGATGAATTAACTGATAGCATGGAAAAAGCAATTTCTGAAACAAATCGTAGAAGAAAAATTCAACAAGAATACAATAAAGAACATCACATCACTCCTAAAACTATTAACAAATCTGTACGTGATAGTATTAAAGTAACAAATGTTGAAGATATCGGTGTTGAATTCAAACTAGAAAAAACTGATGATATTAAAGAAACTATCAATAAACTTACTGACGAAATGCTTGCATATGCAAGCCAAATGGAATTTGAAAAAGCTGCTGAACTTCGTGATAAAATTAAGGAATTAGAAAACTTATTATAAGAAAGTTTAACCTGCTATATAGTAAAAATCGCTATTTGTCTTGTTCTCTATACATTAGAAAAACATTTCAAATAGCGATTTTAATATATACTTTTTATCTTGCTTATCATATAATATGACATAGCAATTATCATTTACTGTAAAATCGTTAATTAACAGTGACAAAAACGTGATTTTAACTGGTCACAATTGACGATATATCTTCCATTCTTTTCATAGTGCTCAATTCTATTTTCTTCTAAAAAATCAAGCTCGTTTCTCCCTAATACTAAAGGTATAAATTTTGTCCTCGCCCCTACTACTTTTGAGTAGAGATATCTAGAAAAAACCATCGTGCATCATCCTCCTTTAAAATACAGTAAATGAATATTGTAAAAAGTTTAGGATGATTATACTAGATGATTTGTAAAAATTTGTAAAATTTATATTTCATGATAAAAAAATTATACAAAAATAGTTTTATATTTTATAAAATTAATTTTCATGATTTTTTCTCCGTCCCCAAATCATTAATCTTTTAAATTATACAAATCTTGCTCTACTAAAAGTTTTGCTCTTTTTTTAGTTTTTTCATCAGAATTAAGTGCATTTTCTAAAAATTCAGGATGTTTTACTAAAAAGTCTCTCATTGTTTCATCTGGATTTTTAAAAAATTTTTCTAACATTTTTTCTTGATTTTCATTAATAATACCTAATTCTAATGCTTCTTTAAATAAAGAATTATCAACTTGAACTAATGATAAAGATTTTACACCTTTTTCTTCTATTTTCTCTTTTCCACCTTGCATACGGTCAACAACACAGCAAGATGCAACAATCTTACCACCTAAATTTTCAATTGCTGGTATCCAAGCTCTTATATAACTTGATGCTACTGTAATTAAATCTGCTATATGTAACACTTTTTTGCCTTCAATATTTTCTACTTTACTAGTATTTTCAAAATTATAATCACTTACAACTGTTGTTAAATCTTTATATATTGAAATATGTGGTTTTTTAAATAAATATGCTAATACATTTGAGAAAAACCAATCTCTTCTTTCTCCACCTGATATATAATCAATTTCATCAATACTAATATTTTCTTCTATATACTTTTTCATAATATCAATGACATTTTTATAAATTTCATTTTCTTGATATTGTTTAAATACTTTTTCAAATACTTTTTTAGGTAAAGTCATTTTATCTGCTAACGCTTCATCAATATAGCTTAGTAACTCTACTGCATCTTTTTCACTTCCATACACAAAATGTGTATTTATAAAATATGGTCCAATTTTCCCAGATGTATACCAAAATGGTTTATTTTCTTCGCAAAATCTAATTGCATTTGTTTTGAATAAATAAGATGTAATATTATCCATCTTTTTCTCTCCTTTCAAATTTTAAAAAATATTTAAATATTTTAAACTAGATAAAACAAAATCTAGTATTAAAATTCCAATTAATACATATACCATCATTAATTTTGCATTAGTTTTTATTTTAACTTCTATTTTTTGAATAAGATTTTCAATCAAAGGATGTAATTTTTCTAATAAAATCAAACCAATTAGTCCCCAAAATATAGTATACATTAGACTTACTCTTCCTTGAATATTTAAAAAGTCATTTGAATAATCCCACCATCTTAGTCCAAAGATCTCTTCAAATATTAGTGAAACTAAATATTCAAATACTGTAAATAAAACTGTCGCTATTAGAAATTTTTGAAATGGTTTTCCATACATTTTCTTAGTAGCTAATAACAAAATAACTGCACCAAATCCATAGATTGGACAAATAGGTCCAAATAGAAAGCCTCTTTTAACAAAGCTTCCATGTATTATGAATGCATAAATTGTTTCTATTATCCATCCTAAAAGTGAGTAGATGAAAAAATATGCAATATAGTCCATTACTTTTTCTTTAGTAGTTTTTTTAATCATAATCTCTCCCATTTTCTTTCCTTTATATTTTCAAATTTTATTCTAATTAGATTATTAGTTATTAAATCAATCCTTTTTTATTTTACCACTTTTTTTCATATTTGTCACTTTTTTAATAATTTTTTAATAATTACTAGACATTTTATTTTTGTTTTGATATTATTATATAAGTAAATTAACATGTTATGGTTATAATAATTAACAAATGATGGAGGTAATAATATGTTGCAATTAAAAAAAGTAATTATTTTAATGGGGATATTTTTATTTGTTTTTATGTTTAATTTTTGTTATGCAGTAGATTTGAATTTAACTGATGATACAAATACGCCAAGTGATTTAACAGCAGATAGTCCAAGTGGTAATAATACTGATACAAATACAACTTCAGATGATGGAAACACTAACAGCAATACATCAAATACATCTAATTCAAATAGCGCTTCTAATAATTCAACTTCTGGAAGTTCAAATAATAGTTCTCCTTACTCTTCTAGCGACTCTACTTCAGGTGGTAGTTCTTCAGCAAATGTCACTAGCACAACTTCAACTTCTACAAATGAATTACAAGTTTCTGATATTCTTAATATTTTAATAATTGTTATTGGTGTATTATTGATATTACTTGCAATTGCTATTTTAATAAGATTAAAAAAATAATTTAAAAAGTTTTACGAAATTTTGAAAAGTCTAGTTATATTTTAATAACTAGGTTTTTTTATTTTCTAGAATTTTTTTCATGTATATTTTTTGTTTGTTATTTCATACTAATATTAGTATTTCATTTAATATGCAATATAATTTTTTATAGGAGGATTTTTATTATGAATAAGAAATTAGCAATTGTTTTAAGTATTCTTATTGCAACTATATTCTCTTTTAGTGTCTGCTTTGCAAATGATATGGTAAATGATGCAGTAGAAGGTGTTAGAAATGTAGTTGGTGGTGCTGAAAATGCTGTAGAAAATGCTGCAGGTGATGTTTCAAATGCTACTAAAGACGCTACAAATACTATGGGAAATATGGCACAAAATGCTACTAATTCTGTAGGAAACATGGCAGGAGATACTATGAATAGAATGAAAACTGAAGGAGATAATGATAATACTGCTAAAGATACTAATAATGAAATGTTCACTTCTTCAAATGGTAATTACACTGCTACTAGAACTAATGCAGAAGGTTCTACTCTAATGGGTATGAATGCAACTATGTGGACTTGGCTTATTATAGGTATTGCAGCTATCGCTATTGTTGCATTAGTATGGTATTATTCAATGCAAATGCGTTCTTCTAATTATGATGACAAAGATTAGTTAAATTTATTACATTTGTTATTTTGAAAAAATTCTGTGTTAAACAGAGTTTTTTCTGTATTAAACAGATTTTTTCTTTTACTATTCTTTTATCTTGTGATATAATATTCTAAAATCACATTACAAGAGAGGTTATTTTAATGAACACTAAATTAATTGCTAAAAATCCAACAGCATATCACAACTATACAATTGAAAATAAATTAGAAGCCGGAATTGTTTTATCTGGTACCGAAATAAAATCTATCAGAAGCGGAAAAGTCAATATGAAAGATTGCTATGCAATTATAAAAAATGGAGAAGTTTTTGTTGTTGGTATGCATATAAGTCCATATGAACATGGAAATATATTTAATAAAGATCCTTTAAGAAACAGAAAACTTTTGTTAAATAAAAAAGAAATTAATAAATTAATAGGATTAACCAAACAAAAAGGTTATAGCCTTGTCCCTATTTCTATATATTTTAAAGGTAGTTTTGTAAAACTAGAACTAGGTATAGGTAAAGGAAAAAAATTGTATGATAAAAGACAAGATTTGGCTAAAAAAGATGCTGAGCGAAGAATTCAACATGCTATAAAAAACAGGGATTAGAGGACCGTCCCCCTAATCCCTGTCTTTTTAAATTTTATTGCTTGAACCAAAAACATCTTTCATTTTATGTTCTACTGTTTCTTTAATTAAATCTCTTGCAGGTTTTAAATATTTTCTTGGATCAAATACATTTGGTTCTTCACTAAACTCTTTTCTAATTGCTGCTGTCATAGCTAAACGTAAATCTGTATCCACATTAATTTTTGATACTCCAGAAACACTTGCTTCATGTAAGATTTCATCTGGTACACCTTTTGCACCTGGTATATCTCCACCATACTTATTGCACATTTCTACTAATTCCGGAATAACTGTTGAAGCCCCATGTAAAACAATTGGTGTATTTGGTATTCTTTCTTTTATTTGTTTTAGAATATCAAATCTTAGTTTTGCTTCTCCTTTAAATTTATATGCTCCATGACTTGTACCAATAGCAATTGCTAAAGAATCACATCCTGTTCTTCTAACAAATTCTTCTGCTTGAGCTGGGTCTGTATACATTGCATCTTTTGCCTCTACATTAACATCATCTTCAATTCCAGCTAGTTTTCCAAGTTCAGCTTCTACTACCACTCCTTTTGAATGAGCATAATCTACAACTTGTTTTGTTAATGCTACATTTTCTTCAAAATCATATTTTGAACCATCTATCATAACAGATGTAAATCCTGCATCTATACACATTTTAGCTGTTTCAAAGTCTGGTCCATGGTCTAAATGAATTGCAATTGGAACTTCTGGATGTTCTTCTACTGCTGCCTCTACCATTTTCATTAAGTATCCTATTCTTGCATATTTTATTGCACTTGAAGATGCTTGTAATATAACAGGTGACTTACTTTCAGCTGCCGCATCTACTATTGCTTGTATTATTTCCATATTGTTTACATTAAATGCTCCTATTGCAAATCCTTCTTTCATTGATTTTTCAAACATTTCCTTTGTTGTAACTAACATATTATCATTCCTTTCTTTTTATTGTTTTGCTATGGTCATTTTATTTCTATTTTTCTCATATGTCAAGAAAAATGAGAAGAAAATTTGTATCTTCTCATTTTTCTTAATTTTATTGTTTATCTTTTTCATAAATATAACTTGAACACATTGATTCATCTGCTTGTTTTGTATCACAATTTTTTGTTGGTTCTACTTGAATTGCTTGTAATTTGCATAAATTTTGATTTTTCTCATTATATTTACATGTTCCAACCGTACAATGAATTTTTTGATTTCCTTCCATAAGTTACCTCCACATACGTATAATTTTTCTATTTTTATAATACTATTAGTATGTGAATTTTAAAATCAAATTATTCAATATCTAATGAAAAATTTAAATATTTAATAAACTCAAATTAATAATTTTAACATTCTTGATTTGAATTAATACATTTTCTATCTGGCTCCTTAAAACTCAAATACCAGCTTATACCATTTCTATTCTCTTCTATTTGTTCATTTCTTTCTTGTAACTGTTCAAATGTTTTTGGAATTGATTGAATCACAGGTTGGTTAGGCATCCAATTTGCAGCAGTTGAAGAATTCATGCAATCAGCCATTTGTAATGCTTGAATAATTCTTATTATTTCTGGTATGAAACGTCCTACATTCATAGGATATACAAGTATTGTCCTTACTACTCCATTATCATCAATTATAAACACATTTCTAACAGTTTCAGTATTACTAATATCATTTGATATCATTCCATATTTTCTTGCTATTTCTCCATTTCTATCAGCAATTATTGGAAATGATACTTTTACCCCAGTTCTGCGATAGATATCATACATCCAAGCTAAATGTGATGGATTACTATCTACACTTAATCCTAATAACGCTGTATTTAGTTGCTTAAAATATGTATGTGCTCTTGTAAATGCTATCATTTCTGTTGTGCATACCGGGGTAAAGTCTCCTGGATGAGAAAATAATACAAGCCATTTTCCTTTGTAATCGTCTAAACTAATTTCTCCAAATGTTGTTATTGCATGAAAATCAGGTGCTTTTTGACCTATTTTCACATTTCCATTCATCATTAATTCATAATCCATATATAAAAACTCCTTTCACTTTGTATATTTTATGAAAAAAGTTTATTTTTTGATAGTATTTATAATCATTTCCTACTTTTTTGTTGTACTTATAATTTTTTGTACTTTTGTTATTTAGTACCTACTATTTCATAGTACTTTCTTCTAAGTAAAATTCCCTCATTCGTTATTATTGACAATAGTTACAAGTTAATGATATAATAATATCGTAAATAATAACTAAATGTTATACAAGGAGGTACTTATATGCAAACTAACTATAAGTTAATATTATGTAGTATACCTGAAGAAAAGGAAGAAGAATTGCGGAAAATAATACCTGATTTTTCTTGTTTTAATGTTAAACCTTATCAAAACACTGTAATTCATAGTATCGTACAGAAAGCTGTTAAAGATGAAAACATGGATTTTATAGAACAATTATTAAAAAACAACTTCATAAAAAAGCGATATAAAACCTCAATTTTATCTGCAATAGCAGAAAAAGAATTCTTTTTTCCTTTAGTCGAAAGAATGTTACAAGAAGAAGATTGGGAACAAGATAAACTTACATCCATATTGTCTAGTATCTCTTTATCTTATTCTCCATCAGCAAAAATAGCACTTATAAAAAAAGGAGCTTTCAATTTTAAGAAAAATAATTCTTATTATCAAGAATATCTGCTTAGGACTGCTGCTACAAAAGAATTTAATATTGAGTTAGTCAAATATATTCTTGAATATGCATTAAAATATGACAAACTCGATGTATTTCGGTACGCCGCATCAGAATCTTTCTATATCATAATTGAAACTTTCTCCTTTGCTTGGATTTCCCAAGAACTTTTACAAAAGAAATTAGCAATATTGAAAATGCTATTAGCAGTTTATGGAAATAGCCTTTTCTTTTCTAAACCTGGATATAAAGAACATGATTGCCGTTTAAGGTCTGATCTTCTTGATTTTTTGAGTTTGACTGAAGGAATAGTTCCACTCGGAATTATTGGAGACGAATGCGATAATATCTTGATTAGATGGGCAAATGGTGAATTTGACAAGTAAGGTATATAAAGTAACTTCCAAAAAATCGTAAGTAGGAAAAGTTTTTATAATTATTCTTTTCCAAAATTTGAGGTTGCAACTTGCAACCTCAATTTTTTTGATAAACTTTATATAATTATTGATGTTATCTCTCTGTGTCTTCATCATCTTCAAAAGCCTTCTGCATCATCTTTAAAGATTCATTTGCCCTTTGTTCTTGTTTCAAGAACTTTTTTTCTATTCTTGTATAATCCCCATGATGTTCTACTTGTATACCATGTGATACAACTTTAGAAGCCATCATTTTTGCCTTATATCCAGGATACTCTGGATCATCATATTCCTCTTTTGTAATACCTAGATAATTCATTTTACCAGTAGATTCAACCATTTTTCTTATATAATAATAATTTCTTTCTGAAGTCTCTGCTTCTGGATATTTTTTACCTTGTTTTTGATATTTTTCTCTATTTCTTGCTATTCTTTTTTCTATTCTCTTTTCTCCTCTTTCTATATCCTGTTCACTATAATACATAGCTAAAATTTCGCTTTCGCTTATTCTATTATTTCTTTTTCTTGTACCATCTTTTCCTTCTAAATGAACTTCTGCACTTTTTCTAATCCTATCTCTAAAATTTTTTGAACTTTCTTTTCCCATTTTCAGGACTTCCTTTCCTTTATTTAATATTTTAGGTCTGTCCCTTTCGTTTCAAAATGAAACATTTTGGAACGTCCCTATTTTAGCTTTTCTTTAATTTTCACTAATGTATTCAAAGCATCAATTGGCGTTAATTCATTTAAATTAATTTTATCCACTTCATGGGCAATCTCTGCTAATTTATAGTTATATAAATCAAATTGTCCTTCGACCTGCTTTTTATCTTGTTTTTCCTGTTTCTTTCCTGTTAAAATATTTTTTCTTTCTAATGAACGTAATATTTCATTAGCCTTTTGAGTGACAGCTTTTGGAACACCTGCTAATCTTGCGACATGTATTCCATAACTTTCATCTGTTCCTCCTCTTACAATCTTTCTTAAAAAGATTATATCTTCTCCTTTTTCCTTTACTGCGATAGAATAGTTTTTAACACCGTCTAGTTTTTCCTCTAGTTCAGTTAATTCATGATAGTGTGTTGCAAATAATGTTTTAGCCCCACATTTTTCTTTGTCTGCTATATATTCTGCAACAGCCCATGCAATTGAAAGTCCATCATATGTAGAAGTTCCTCTTCCTATTTCATCTAATATTACTAAGCTATTTTTAGTTGCTTCTTTAAGTATTGTTGCAACTTCCATCATCTCAACCATAAATGTACTTTGTCCCATACTTAAATCATCTGATGCCCCAACTCTTGTAAAGATTTTATCTACTACTCCAATTTTTGCTGATGTTGCTGGTACAAAACTTCCTACTTGTGCCATTAATGTAATTAATGCCACTTGTCTCATATATGTTGATTTTCCTGCCATATTAGGTCCGGTTATTACTGCTAATCTATTGTCTTGCTCATCAAGATATGTATCATTTTCAACAAATCCACCTGCTCCTAATATTTTTTCAATTACTGGATGTCTTCCTTCTTTTATATCTATTGTACCATATGAATTAACTTCAGGCATACAATAATTCATGTCTTCTGCTACTTGTGCAAAAGATTCTAGAACATCCAATGTCGCAACTACTTCACTTGTCTTTTGTAACCTTCTAATATTTTTTGCTATTTCTTCTCTAATCTTGGTAAATGCCTCATACTCTAAACTTGTAACTTTTTCTTCTGCACCTAAAATTTGATTTTCTAAGTTCTTTAATTCTTCTGTAATATATCTTTCAGCATTTGTTAATGTTTGTTTACGAATATATCTTTCTGGCACCTGACTTAAGTTTGATTTTGTTACTTCAATAAAATATCCAAATACTTTATTAAATCCAACTTTTAGATTTTTAATTCCTGTTTTTTCTCTTTCGTCAGCTTCTAATTGAATTAGCCAATTCTTTCCTTCTGTCTGTGCAGTTTTCAACTTATCAATTTCTTCATCATATCCAAGTTTTATAATCCCACCATCTGTAATACTCATAGGTGGCTCTTCAACAATAGATTTGTCAATTAATTGATACATGTCTTGTAATTCATCTAAGTTCTCATACAAATCTTTTAACATTTCAGATTTGCATTTACTTAAAACCTGTTTTACTTCTGGTAATTTATATAGAGAATTTTTCAATGTAATCATATCTCTTGCATTAGCATTTCCATAAGCCATTTTTCCAGATAATCTTTCAATATCATAAACCTTTTTTAAATTATCTATTATATCTCCTCTCAGAATAACATCATCTTTTAGCTCTTTTACTGCATTTAACCTTCTATTTATTTCTGTAACATCAATTAAAGGATCACTTAGCCATCTCCTAAGCATTCTTCCTCCCATTGAAGTTGCTGTTTTATCTAAAACCCATAAAAGTGTACCTTTTTTAGATTTATCTCTCATCTTTTCAGTAATTTCAAGATTTCTTCTTGCATTTATATCTAATGCCATATATCTTGATAATTTATATATTTTGATTTTGTTTATATGGTCTAAACTTGTTTTTTGAGTTTGCTCTATATACTCTATTAAAGCATTTATAGAAGGAACTGCTAAAGTATATTGTTCTAAATCCTCTATTTTCTTATTTTTATTATCTAAGATATTAAATCTTAAAGATAATATGTCAATATCATATTTAAAAAATTCATCATTAAAATGTGTAATATATATATTCTCAAATCTTTCCTTTATTTTGTTTATCTCATCAGTACAATCTCCCATCATTGAATTAATAACTAATTCTGATGGAGTATATCTTGCAATTTCATCTAATAACATTGGGAAATTATAGTTATCCTTGATTTCAGCAGAATAAAATTCACCTGTTGAAATATCACATACACTAATTCCATAATAAATACCAGATTTAAAAATAGACATTATATAATTATTTTTTCTTTCTTCAAGCATATTACTCTCTACAATAGTTCCTGGAGTTACAACTCTAATAACACCTCTTTTTACAATGCCTTTTGTTTTTTTAGGATCTTCTAACTGTTCACAAATTGCAACTTTATATCCTTTAGCAACTAATTTTGCAATATACATTTCTGCTGCATGATGTGGAACTCCTGCCATTGGAGCTCTTTCTTCTTGTCCACAATCTTTTCCTGTTAAAGTTATTTCTAGCTCTCTTGCGGCAAGTATTGCATCATCAAAAAACATTTCATAAAAATCTCCTAAACGGTAGAATAATATGCAATCTTTATATTGTTCTTTTGTTTCAAGATATCTTTGCATCATAGGTGAAAATTCATTTTTTTCTGCCATTAATTTCTTCATTCCTTTCTCTGGTCGGTTTAGTCAGTTCAGGTTCGGACTGACCATTTTTGGTCATAAAAGGGACGCCACTTTTTTAATAGTTAAGAAATTACGCCCTTTAGCCCAAATTACAATTATTTTTCAATGTTTCTAAGCTTTTCTTTAAAGTCCACTAAACTCTCCCCATTATATTCTGGTAAGTTATCATACTGTTTCAAAATTTCATCTTGCACTTCCTTTTTATCTACCATAAACTTTACATTTCCTAAATTTGAAACATCCTCCAAACTTAATTTCTTTGTACCTTTACATTCTTCTAAATATTTCAATCTTGAATATATAACATTTACATTTTGACTTAATAACTCACTTTGCTTTTTTAGTACATATTCAAATAAATTAACAATACCATTATCAACTTCAACTGCATAATTTGATAACACTGTCGAATATATCTCTAAATCAAGCATATTTATATTAAATATTTTTGGATTAGCTTTAATTAGCTTGTTTGTTTCCTCTTGTGTCATAAAATAATATGAATCTAGTTTTTCGCATATTGCCTTGATCTTTTTATTTACATTAAGATTAATCATATTTCTGTTTTTCATAATCATATTAAGTACGTCATCTTTATATATTACTTCTTGTGTTTCTTCTAACCCTTTATTTCTTGATTGAAAAAACTTAAATATTTCTGTTAGTTGTTCAATAAATTTTTGTTTTGATATGTCATGTCCTTTTGTTGTTACTTTCAAATATACATCTGCTATATCTTTTACATCTATTCCTAATTTTACAATTGTTTTTACATTCTCTTCTTTAACTTCATTTGTATTCATAATTTATTCTTCTCCTTCTAATTATTTTCGATTTTAGAATAAAATTTTTCATTCATTAAAACCACTTGTATTTGTTTTTTTGAAAAACCATGTTTTTCCATAATTTCTATCTTTTCCATTAGACTAGGCATTGTTTCTAAAAAAATTTTTATGTTATTGTATAGTATTGAATAAATTATATAATTTTCTTTTTTTAAATAATCTAATTTTTCAATTATAAACATTTTATTTTGTATTAAAAAATTAATTATATTTTCATTATATCTTTCTTTCAACTCAAATATTTGTTCATCTTTTATCCCATATTTTTTCAGGTACTCCACTTTTATCTTTCTCCTTTTCGAATCATATCTTTGCTATTCATTAACTTTATATTTTCAATTTCATCTAAAACTTCTTCCATATCAACATTTAGAATATTTGCTACTCTTTCAGTTGCTTCACTTATGGATTGACCTTCTTCTAAGCACATCGATATAATCTCTAATATATCTTTCTGATATCCATTTATATTCCAATTACTTAAATCAGGTCCCTCTTTTTTCTTTGACTCACTATCAGGATTATTAGAAATATAAAATTTTTCTCTTTCTGCAAAGTCAACTAGAAATTCATTTTTATTAAAATTACTTTTCAAATACTTAAATACCTTTGAATAGATAAATCTACTTACTATTTCTTTATTGTTTTCAAAATTATATGTAATATCTCCACACTTAGTAATTATAATTTCTAATGCTTGACTTTCAAGTTCAGAAACATCTTGAATTCTATACTTGTAATAAAAATTCTTCGCAACTTTTTTAGAAAGTTCTATTAGAAATTCACTATTTGATTCTATATACCTATTTTCTATAGGAATACTTTTTCCTAAATATATCCTACCTTTTTGTTTAAAGGTTTCTGTATATAATTTTATATAGTCTTCTTTTACTATACTCCTAAAAAAGTCATCAATACTAATACCTTTTTCTGTGCAAATTTGAATTACTTCTTCTCTACTCATTATTTTATCATAAAAACCTTTTAATTGCATATATCTTTTCAAAAATTGTCTTCCCTCAGAAAACATTTCATTGACTTCATTTATATTGCTTTGTAAAAGAAACCATATATTATTTTTTATATTCTCTATTGAAATACCATTTTCATTTAATACTTTAAATATTTTTTCTATTTTTCCTGCTTTTCCCCTAGCTAATACATACAAGCAATTTTCTATTGTTTTCTTTGAAATTTCATTTTTGATTACTAATATTTCAAAAATATTATCTATATTTATATATCTTCCTCGTTCAAGAAGTGTTTTTATTTTCTTGTTTAATATTATATTTATTTGATTTTCAGTAAAATTATATTTAGTTAACAATTTTATAAGCTGTTGCTGAGTAATCATTTTTTTACTTCCTTTATAATTAAATATTCATCCCTCTCAAATACCACATATGTTCTGAAACAATTTTCAAGTTAACCATTTCTCCAATAAGACTTTCATCACCTTTAAAAATCACAACTTTATTACTATCAGTTCTTCCAGTTAATAACTCTTGATTGTTTTTACTTTCTCCTTCAACTAAAACTTTTTGAATTGTTCCAACATATTTTTGATTATTTTCTTCAATTTGACTTTCAACTAATTCTTTTAATTTATCAAATCTCTTATGTTTTATTTCTTCTGGTATTTGATTTTCCATTCTATCTCCTGGTGTTCCGACTCTTCTTGAATATATAAACATATATACTTGTTCAAATTTTGCTTTTCTTACAACATCAAGTGTATCTTCAAATTCTTCATCTGTCTCACCTGGAAAACCAACTATAATATCAGTTGATAGAGTTAAATTTGGTATTTTTGCTTTCATTTTATCAACTAAATTTAGATACTGTTCCTTTGTATATTTTCTATTCATTTCTTTCAATACTTTTGTATTTCCAGATTGTAATGGTAAATGTACTAATTTACAAACTTTATCACATTTGCTAATTGCATCTATCACATCATCTGTAAAATCCTTTGGATGTGGTGAAACAAATCTAATTCTTTCAATTCCATCTATTTTGTTAATTGCCTCTAATAAAGTCGCAAATGAATGTACACCTTCATATTCTTCAAATGGTATTTGTTTTTCTCTTTCTACTCTCAAATATGAATTTACATTTTGTCCTAAAAGAGTAATTTCTTTATATCCTTGTTTTGCTAAATCCTTTACTTCTTCAATAATTGCTCTTGGCTCTCTACTTCTTTCTCTTCCGCGAACATATGGAACTATACAATAACTACAAAAATTATTGCATCCATTCATTATAGTTACAGATGCTTTTATATTACTATCTCTTTTTATTGGTAAACCTTCATATACTTTTCCATCAATATCTAATATATCTTCTAATTTTATCTTTTCGGTTAATACTTTGTACAAATCCTCTGGAAATCTTTGAAGAGTGTGTGTTCCGAAAATTATATCTACAAATGGATAGCTTTGTTTTATTTTATCTGTTATGTGTTTTTCTTGCATCATGCATCCACCAATAGCAATGATTATTCCTTTTTCTTCTTTTAGTCTTTTTAACTCTCCTAACTTGCCAAACAATTTATCTTCAGCATTTTCTCTAACACAACAAGTGTTAAATAACGCTATATCTGCTTCTTGCTGATTTTCTGTTTTTTCATAACCCATTTCTTCTAACATTCCACATAGTTTTTCTGAGTCGTTTTCATTTAGTTGACATCCCATTGTTAGGATTGTATACTTTAGTTTTTGGTTATTTTCTTTGTCCTTTTGTTTCATATTTTCGTTTATTTCTTTTACTTTTTGCATATATTGTTTTTGTTCTTCTATTTCATTCATTTTTCTAAACCTTTCTATCGTCTTTTTGCTGTTTTTCTGCTTTTCTATTTTATTACATTTTAGGACATTTTGCAAGGAATTTTAGCAGTATTTTTAACAGTTTATTTTTCCGTAAAAATAAACTGGCATATGTAATACATACGCCAGCTAAACCTAGTCTAATAACTTAATTCTAAAATATGTCGAAATAAGACTTGACATTATGCCACCTAAAACAACTAATATAAATCCAATAAAAATCCATAAAATAAGATTTAATTGATATTTAAATAAAATAAAAGCATTTACAGGAATTATTATAAAATCAAATATATATTCATCAACAAATTTATGATCACTCAATAATACATATAACATATTATTTTTCATTATTAATTCTTCATTTTTTTTAACAGTGACCATCAAAACTTCTTGTGCATTAGTTAATATCATAAATATCAAAATCCATATAGCTCCAATCCCAGATATGAAACTAATAATACTTGGCATAAAAAAAGTTGATAAAATTATCAAAATTATAATTGCTATAAATAACTTCTTTTCATTTCTAGGTTTAACATATTCTCTACTCCGCCTTATTAAATATTCCTTTAATTTAGTCATTATAAAATCCATTCCTTTCTCGCTTCGCTCAAAGGCACACATAGGAATGAAAGCCTTGAGTTAGAAGCATATTT
>CALXCG010000012.1 GCA_944386745.1 uncultured Clostridia bacterium
TGCTGCTGCTGAATCTCCTCCACCAATTATTGTTGTTGCATCTATCTCTGATAATACTTTTGCAATTGAATTTGTTCCAACTGCGAATTGTGGAAATTCAAATAATCCTAGTGGTCCATTCCATACTACTGTTTTTGCCTTTTTAAGTTCTTCTGAGAACATTTTTATTGTTTCTTCTCCGATGTCAAAACCTTCCCAATCTGCTGGAATTTCTGTATATTTTACAGTTTTGCTTTCTGTATCTTCTTTATATTCTTTTCCAACTCTTGTATCAACAGGAAGCATTAATTTAACTCCTCTTTGCTTTGCTTTTTCCATTGCTTGCTTTGCTAAATCTAATTTATCTAATTCACAAATTGATTTTCCTACTTCATATCCCATTGATTTAAAGAATGTATATGCCATTCCTCCACCAATCATTAATACATCTACTTTTTCAAGTAAGCTGTCTATAACTCCTATTTTGTCAGAAACTTTTGCTCCTCCTAAAATTGCAACAAATGGTCTTTCTGGATTTGATACAGCTTTTCCTAAGAATTTTAATTCTTTTTCAATTAAAAATCCTGCAACTGCTGGTAAATATGCTGCAACTCCAGCTGTTGATGCATGTGCTCTATGAACTGCTCCAAATGCATCACTAACATATATTTCTGCCATGCTTGCTAATTGTTTTGCAAATTCTGGATCATTATCTGTTTCTTCTTTATGAAATCTTACATTTTCTAATAACATTATTTGACCTTTTTGTAAGTTTGCTGCTTTTGTTTTCGCATCTTCTCCTATTACGTCTTTAGCCATTATTATTTCTTTATCTAATAATCTTGATAGTTCTTTTGCTACTGGTTTTAATGAAAATTCTGGTTTAAATTCTCCCTTTGGTCTTCCTAAGTGTGAGCATAAAATGATAGCACAATTTTGCTCTAATAGGTATTTTATTGTTGGTAATGCTGCAACTATTCTTGTGTTGTCTGTTATGTTTCTGTTTTCGTCCATTGGTACATTAAAGTCACAACGTACTAATACCTTCTTTCCTTTTAAGTCAATGTCTTTTACTGTTTTTTTATTCATAATTAAAACCTCCTCTTTTTGTATAAATGTCTTTTTATCTCATTTATACATGCCTTTCTAGGCTTTTTTGTAGTATTTACATTTTTCTCAAAGTCAATACCATTGTATATCAAAAAAGAACACTTTTCAAGTGTTCTTTAAAGTTTTTTAATGTTATCTTTCTAGCTATTCCCATCCAATAATTTCATTATAATTAATAGTATGTCCTCCATCTTTAGTTACGAAGCTATCTTCTCCTACAGCTCCTTCATTATATCCGTTTTCTTCAATAATTTTTTTCAAGTCTTCTTTAGATGGTGTATTTCCCGTTTTTGTTTTTTCTTTAAATAAATCTGACTCAATTTTTTCTATTATACTTTCTCTTTGAGCATTTGATGAATTATTTCTGGCTTGGTTTATAAGTCCCTTTTTACCAGTTAAAGTTGTAATTGATATTCCTGCTAAAATCAATAATACAATTATTGTAATAACAAGCGCTATTATAGTAATGCCCTTTTCTTTTTGTGAATTATTTCTCATAATTACCTTTAAATCATCTTTTTTATTGTGCATTAAAATTCCTCCTTTGTATTTAATTAAATATTCTATATTGTGTCTTTTAAATAAATTACGATTTTATGATTTATACTCTTTTATATTCTATACAAAAAAGAATACTTTTTCAAGTATTCTTTTCAAAGATTTTCATTTTTTTTAATTTGTGTTTTTTATTGTATAAAGGTCCGTCCCCAAATCCCTAAAATCAGGGATTTTTAGGACCGTCCCACTAATCCCTGCTAGCAATATAGCAAGCTAAGTCAACTAATTTGTTTGAATATCCCCATTCATTGTCATACCAAGCTACTAATTTAACAAATGTGTCTGTTAGCATGATTCCAGCTGTTGCGTCAAATATTGATGTATGTGGATCTGTTGTAAAGTCTGATGATACAACTGGTTCATCTACATATTCAACAATTCCTTTCATACTTCCTTCTGATGCTTCTTTCATTGCTTTACAGATTTCTTCGTATGTTGTTGGTTTTTCTAGGTTACATGTTAAATCAACTACTGATACATCAACTGTTGGAACTCTGAATGACATTCCTGTTAATTTTCCATTTAATGACGGAATTACTTTTCCAACTGCTTTTGCTGCTCCTGTTGAAGATGGTATGATATTTGCACTTGCTGCTCTTCCACCTCTCCAATCTTTTTTAGAAGCTCCATCAACTGTTTTTTGTGTTGCTGTTGTTGCATGCACAGTTGTCATTAATCCATCTTTAATTCCAAATTTGTCATTTATAACTTTAGCAAGTGGTGCTAAACAGTTTGTTGTACATGATGCATTTGAAACTATTTTCATGCTTGGATCATATGTTTCGTTATTTACTCCCATTACAAACATTGGAGCATCTTTTGATGGTGCACTAATTATTACTTTTTTAGCTCCTGCATCTATGTGAGCTTGTGCTTTTTCCATTGTTGTAAATACACCTGAACATTCTAAAACATATTCAACTCCTAATTCTCCCCATGGGATGTTGTGTGGGTCCATTTCATTATATACTTTTACTTCTTTTCCATTTACTACTAAATGTCCATCTTTTTCTTCTACTGTTCCGTCAAATCTTCCATGTACTGTGTCGTATTTAATCATATATGCCATGTAATCTGCTGCTATAAATGGATCATTTACTGCTACTACTTCTACTCCTTCCTTTTTTAAGGCTGCTTGGAATGATAGATTTCCAATTCTTCCAAATCCGTTAATACCTATTTTAATTGACATTGCAATTCCTCCTTTTATGATGAAGTTTATTCATCTTTTATTTATTATTACCCATTTTTTCTTGGGCAATTCCATTCTATACCAAAAAAGAATTTTTTTCAAGTATTTTTTTTGGTCAGTTTGGGGACAGGTTCGGACTGACCATTTTTGGATAGTTTGGGGACGCCACTTTTTATATTCAAAATGTTTTTATGCATTATATTATTAGTGTTTTTATTTTTTTCTTGTATTTATATATCTTTATTTTTCTTTTGCATTGCTCTTTGTATGATTCTAATATTTAATCCTAAAATTCTTGATATTTGATTTTGAGTCGCTCCCTTAATTTTGCTTATTTTACATATAATTTCATCTCTAAAATTAGGAGAATAATGTTGTATTTCTTGAATATTTTCTATCTTTAAATATTCTTTTATAAAATAGATAATCTCATCATCTGTTAAATTATTTTTCATTTCATATTCTAGTAATTCTTCGCTATTTTTAAATTTATAACTTTCTTGATTAAACAAAATAAATTGTGCTTTTGCATCTTTATTATCTAAAGAAAACATTTCCAATATTTCTTTTGTGTCTATTAGTTTGTTTTTTTCTTCATTTTCTTCTAAATATTCATTATAACTACTCCAATTATATGTATCAATCTTACTAATCCCTGCTTTTACAGGATTTTGGTGAATATATCTTACTAAATTTAATTTATATATTTCTCCTTCTACAGTTTTACTTTTAAATCTATTTTCAAACAAATGACCTGTTCTTTCATATTTTTTATTAAAATAGCTAGAATATCTTAGTTGCAAACTTTGCATTATTTTTGCTAATTTATCATTCTCATCTTTAATCTATAAATGAATATGGTTTGGCATTAAAACATACGAATATAATTTATATGAAAAAAAATCCTTTGTTTCATTTAGTTCTTTCTTGAATTTTAAATAGTCTTGTGAATCAAAAAATATTTCTTGCTTGTTTATTCCTCGTAACATGCAATGATATACTTTATTTTTACTTATTTTTCTTGATTTTCTAGGCAATCACATTCCTCCTTGTATTTTTATTATTTATCATGGATATTCATTATTGAATTTAATTAAATTATAGAATTATAATTTTAATTGAAACAATATAATAGATATAATATAAATAAGTATAGCATAAATTCAGTAATTTGGCTATACTTATTTACATATTTTTACATTTATTTAAAAGTGGCGTCCCTAAACTGACCAAAAACGGTCACTCCGAACCTGTCCCCAAACTGACCATAACTTAGCCGTACAGTTTTTCTAATACTATTATGAACATCGCATGTGACCAGCCAAGTCCTAGTACCCAACATGGTTTTAGTGTATTGTTGTCTATTTGTTCTCCCAATAAACTGTGCTTTCCTGCTGTTTTTACTACAAAGTCAAATGTTTCTTTTGCTTTTCTCTTTTCTCCTGTTTCTAAGTAATATAGTGTCATCCAAAGATTTGCTATTGGCCATGGGTTTCCATTCATGTAGTGGTCTTGTTCAAATCTTTGATATCCTCCTGTGTATGTTCTTAGTGTTAAATTGATTTTTTCTACGGTATTTACTATTTTCTTTTCTTTTGGTTTGAATACATTAAATGGTGTAACTGCTCCTATCATACTGATATCCATTTTTTTGTCTTCTGTGTTTCTTAGATAAGAGTTGCTATCTTTGTCATATAAGTTGTTGTTTATATATTCTTTTATTCCTAATTGTAGTTTTTCTAATCTTTTCTTTGTCTTGTTTATTTTTTCTTCTTTTAATCTATTATTTTCAAATTCTGATACATTTTTTCCTAATGTATTATATATGTTTATCATGTTTTCAAATGCTGCATATATACTTGCTAATGAATATAAATGGATTCCTTCATGCATTTCCCATAAATCATAACTTACATGGTATTTATGTTTCATTCCTAATCTTTCTTTTGTTTCTTCTTCTATTTCTTCTTTTACAACATCTTTGTCTCTTTCTTCAATTCCTTCTAATCCCAACCAATCTTTAACATATTTTTCTAGAAAGTCTGTTGCTTTTTCACACATATGAAGGCAATCTTTTAGGAATTTTTCTGATTTTGTGTATTTATAATGTTCATATACTCCATATACTACACTTGCTGTTTCATCTACTTGATATCCCCAACATGGTGCTAATTTTCCATCTGTGAAGAATCTTTGCTCCCACATTCCATTTTTACTTTGTGTTTTCTTACAAAAGTTTCTATAAAATTTATCTGCATCTTTTTCCATTTTTAGTATGTCTAATGCTCTTGTTATAAATACTGCATCTCTTGGCCAACAATATGCATATCTTCCACATTTTGTGAAGTTTTCGTCTATTTCTGGTGAAGCAATTATCCCACCTGTTTCTTGGTTTGTTAATAGCGGAAACAGTAATATGCTTCTTTTATATATTTCATATATTTTTTCATCATAGCTATTTTTTTGTTCTTTTAAATCTAATCCGTTATGTGCTTTTACATATTTTCTCCAATATGATTTTGTATTTGTATATTCTTTATTTAAATCTATTCTTTTTATTCTGTCTATCTCATCTTCTATTTCTGATATGTTTTTGTTTTCTCCAATTGTGATGCAAATTTCTAATACTTTCTTTTCTTGTGGTTTGATAGTTCCTATTTCATAGCAAATACTACTATCTTTTGACATTCCTATATAGTCTTTGTCATTTATTTCTCCTCTTTTGATTGTGTTGTAGCTTCCATTTATTTGGTGTCTGCTTATTTCATTTCCTTTTGCAAATGTTGAAACTGTGAAATCATGTGCATATTGCATCATTCCACCATCTATTATTTTGCAACCTACTAAATTGTTTTGGTCTGATAATAATTCTGAATGGATATAAAAACTTACATTCAAGTCAATTTTACTTTCATTTAGGAAAACATATCTTTTAACTAGCACATTTTCTTTTAATAAAACATAGTCTGTTTGGACTGTTGTTAGGTTAAAATATGTGTTAGTGATTTCAGTATTTATGATGTTTGTATCTGCTTCATAATATTGTTTGTATACGTTATTGATATCATCATGTAAATATATTAAATCTGATTCATTGATTTTTACACCTGTATGAAAAAAGTTGATATATTGCCTATTGTCTTTGTTTGGAAAGTATAACCTTTGTAATTCTCCTTTTGATGTTAGTGTTGCTATCATATTTTTGTTTCCTATTATTGCTTCATTTAAATATTTTTCTTCCATCTCTTATTCTCCTTTTTGATGATTTTTGCTCCGTCCCCAAATCATCATCCTTCAACAACGTTTAAAATTTGCTTCTCTAAATCCTTAATCTTTTCATTAATTCTAAATATATCCTCATCTCTCAAATTCTTGTTGTCAATATCTTGTCTTACATAAGTATCCATATCTTTTATTTCTTCTTTTAACTTCTCTAGTCTTTGGATTATTTCTCCTCTCATACTTGTTGCAAGTTTTCTTTCTATCTTGTGTTCCATTGTAATTGTATCTTTTAAATCATAAGTCTCTCCAAATTCTGGTACTGTAACACCTAAACCTGTTTCTGTTTCGATTTTTTCTTTTAATATATCTTGTGATTCAGGTTCTCCATGTACTAAAAAGATGTGTTTTGGTTTCTTTAAAAATGAATATATAAAATTCATTAATCCTTCTTGGTCAGCATGTCCAGAATATCCTTCAATATATTCTATTCTTGCATTTACTGCTATTTCTTCTCCAAAAATTTTTACTGTTTTTGCTCCATTTACTATGTTATATCCTAATGTTCCTGGTGCTTGGTATCCAACAAATAATATCGTTGATTTTGGATTCCACAAATTGTGTTTTAAGTGGTGTTTTATTCTTCCAACTTCACACATTCCACTTGCAGATATTATTATACTTGGTCTTGTGTCTTCATTTAATGCTTTTGATTCATCTGCTGTTTGTGTAAATTTTAATCCTGGAAATTCAAGTGGATTATCTCCTTTTTCTATTTCCTTTTGTGTTTCTTCATCGAATAGATTCATATTTTCTCTAAATACTTCTGTTGCTGAAATTGCAAGAGGACTATCCACAAATACATTTGCTTTCATTAATGTTTTATATTTTCTCCTAAATTCTTCATCCTTATGTTCATCTTTTAATTTATTTATTTCATATAATATTTCTTGAGTTCTTCCAACCGCAAATGATGGTATTACTACTGTTCCGCCATTATCTAACGTTTCTGATACTATGTCCAAAAACATTTGAGCCTTTTCATCATTTCTCATATGCAATCTGCTTCCATATGTTGACTCCATAACTAGATAATCTGCACTATCAATCATAGTTGGTTCAGATAATAGTGGAATATCATTATTTCCTAAGTCACCTGTAAATACTGTTTTTGTTTCTTTCCCATCTTCATTTGTCCACAATTCAATAATGCTTGAACCTAGCATGTGTCCAGCATCATTGAATCTAACATGAATATCTGGCGTTATTTCTATTATTTGATCATATTGTACTGGTTCAAAAATTTCTAGCGATTTTGCTGCATCTTCTGCTGTATATATTGGTGGTATTTCTTTTTCACCTTTTCTTAGTCTTTTCTTATTTTTCCATTGGCTTTCCATTTCTTGTATATGCCCACTGTCTGGTAACATTAAAGCACATAGGTCGCATGTTGCTTTATGTGCATATATTTTATTTCTAAATCCTTCGTTATATAATTTTGGAATTCTTCCTGAGTGGTCAATGTGTGCATGTGTTAATAGCATAAAATCAATTTCTTGTGGATTAAATGCAAAATCTTCTGCATTTTCTTCCTCTATTTCTGCTTTTCCTTGCCACATTCCACAGTCTACTAAGAATTTCTTCCCACAGGCTTCAACTAAAAAGTTTGAACCTGTAACTGTTCTTGTTGCTCCTAAAAAAGTAATTTTCATTAACTTCATCCTTTCACTTATCTAAAGATTTTAACTTTTTTGTTTAGTCTAATTTCTAAGTCTTTTTTGCTCAAGTTTTCACTATCTTGTATTTCTATCTTTTCTTCAAAGATGTTTTCATCAAATAGTTGTATATAGTATTTTTCTTTTTCTTTTATAACTTTTATATATAAATCTTCTAAGCTAATAACTCTTATATCAAATATATTTTTCATTAGTTCATAATGTATCTCATCTTTTTTTGCAAATTGCTCTGTTACCTTCATTTCATATGCTCTTTTTAGTAATTTCTTCTTTAGTTCTTCTAATTCTTTTTGTATTTCTTTTATTTGGCATATATTTTTTTCTTGTGTATATGGTAATAAGTTATAATATCTAATCTCATATAATAATGTTATAATTTCTTGTTTTGTTTGTGCTTTTTCGACTTTTATGTTATAGCATTTTATGAATTCTTTTTGTATTTTTAATAAATATTTTTCTATTTCTTTTTCAATATTTTCTGTTTCTATATATTTTAGATATTTTTCTTTATCTTCTAATTCTTTTTTATATTTAACAAATTCTTGTGGCTTTAAAAGTTTATTAATTTCTTCAATTTTTTCTATCTTTTCTTCTCTTTCTTTTGCCATCATTTGTGATAATATTCTGCTACTAAATATTTTCTTTTCTAATGTTAAAAATTCATTTCTTTTTTCATATTCCTTTTGTAATAAATCTTTGTTATTTAATGTTTCATCTATTTGTTTTATTTCATCTGCTAATCTTTTCTTTTCTCTTGTCTGTATTTGTACAAATTCTTGATTATTATCAATCTGCTTTAATTTTTCGTCTATTTCATTTTTTTCTTTCTTAATTTTATCTTTTATTTTAGAATTGAATCTAATAGCTAATAGGATTGATAATTCAATTAATTCTTTTACAAATTTATCTTTATGTTCTTCTCCATAAAGTGCTTCGAATTTATTTTCAAATTCTTCCATATAGTCTATTATGAACTCTTTGTTCTCAATCCATTCATTTAGGAATTGATATCCTACTAACATTCTTAAATCTTGATATATTAAATTATGTGGTATACTTTCAATTTCTCTTGGTATTGTTGTCCAAGAGTAGCCATTAAAGTCTCTCATAGGTTCTACTGTGTTTATGTTGTTTCCTACATTTATTAATTCTGATAATGTTTCGTTTATTAGATAATATTTGTCTTTTATTATTGTTTCATGTTTGTCAATTTTTGCTATACAGTATAGCAATTTTCTTTCAATTGGATAGCATATAATTCTTTTTTTATCTCTTTCAACTAAAAAAGTATGATTTCCTAGCATTTCTGCTTCTTTTGATTTTAATTTAACAACTTTTATGTCATCACATTGAGTTTGGATTATATCTATAATTTTTTGAATAAATATTTCTTTTGGCTCAACTGTTTGTTTTACTTTTTCATAGTCTTTATACGCTGTTTCAATTTTGTACATGATACTTAGAAGAAGGCTTTTTGTATTTTCATCAAAATACTTTTTTTCTAGCACTTTTTCTAATTCATTGTTATAGTTCTTTTTGACAAACTTATCTAATAACTTATCATTCTTCTTTGGCAATTTACTTCTCCTTTCGTCTCCTAAATCCCTATTCTGTTGTAGTGCTCCTTCCCATTTTTAGTTCATTTAGCTTTTCTAGTGTCATTAGTACTTCTCTTGGTTTGCTTCCTTGGTAACCAGATATTACTCCTCTTTCTTCCATTTGGTCTATTATTCTTCCTGCTCTTGCGTATCCTACTTTAAATCTTCTTTGTATAAATGATGTTGATGCTTGTCCGGTTTCTACTACTGTTTGTATAGCATCCATTAAAAATGGATCTGTTTCGTCATCTTCTGCTTGTTCTTGTGTTAATTCTTTTTCTGTTTTATTATTATTTTCTATGCTTTCTAATATATCTTCACTATATGTTGCTGTTCCATTTGATTTTATGAAGTCTACTATTTTTTCTACTTCGTCATCTGATACAAATGCTCCTTGTACTCTTGATGGCTTTGGCGCTCCTGATGGAAAATATAGCATATCTCCTTTTCCTAGTAGTTTTTCTGCTCCTACACTATCTAGTATTGTTCTTGAGTCTACTTGTGATGATACTGCAAATGCTATTCTTGATGGTATATTTGCTTTGATTAGTCCTGTGATTACATCTACTGATGGTCTTTGTGTTGCAATTACTAGGTGCATTCCTGCAGCTCTAGCTTTTTGTGCTAAACGACATATTGCATCTTCTACATCATTTTTTGCTACCATCATTAAGTCTGCTAACTCGTCTATAATTATTACTATTTGTGGTAGTTTTCCCATTCCTTCTTCTTTTTCTATTGCTTTGTTATACCCTTTTAAGTCTCTTACTCCTTTTTGTGCAAATAGATTATATCTGTTGTCCATTTCTTGTACTGCCCATGCAAGTGCACCTGCTGCTTTTCTTGGGTCTGTTACTACTGGGATTAATAGATGTGGTATCCCATTATATACTGATAATTCAACTACTTTTGGGTCTACCATTACAAATTTAACCTCACTTGGTTTTGCATGATAAACTATACTTGTTATTATTGTATTTATGCACACACTTTTTCCTGAACCTGTTGAACCTGCAATTAATACATGTGGCATTTTTGCTATATCTGCTAACTGGATTTCTCCTGCAACGTCTTTTCCAAGTGCTATTGTTAGTTTCGAATCACTTTTTCTAAATTCATCACTATCTAGTACTTCTCTCAGATGTACTGCTTCTTTTTCACGGTTTGGTACTTCAATTCCTACTGCTTGTTTTCCTGGTATTGGTGCTTCTATACGTATTGTTTCTGCTGCTAAGTTTAGTGCTATATCATCTGCTAGGTTTGCTATTTTGCTAACTCTAACTCCTTCTGCTGGTTTAAGCTCATAACGTGTTATTGCTGGTCCTACTGATACATTTTCAACTTTTGCAGATACTCCAAAACTATATAATGTTTTTTGAAGTTTTGTTGCAGTATCTGTTAACGCTTTTGCTCCACCTTTTAGTGTTTTCTTTCCTGCTTTGCTAAGTAACTCTACTGGTGGATATTCATAATGTTCATCTTCAACTGTCATTGCATGTTCTAATTGTAAAACCTCTCTTTTCTTTTCTTCTTTTTGTTCATCTTCTTGCTTGAATAAGTTGTTTTCTAAAACATCTGGTTCAATTACTTCTTGTTTATTTTCAGCTTGTTTTCTTGCTAATAATCCTTTTTTACTTTCTTTTGTTAATGGCTCTAAATCGTCATTACTATGGTCATATTTCTTTAATCCTTGTTTTTCGTCTCCATTATCCACAATTCGTCCACCAAAGTTGATTTTTATTTGATTTTCCATTGGATTGTTTTGCTGTTTTTCTAATTCTTTTTGTGCTAATCTTTCTTGTCTTTCTCTTCTCCTTCTTTGTGCTGGTGTTTCTTTTTCTTCTTCTGTCATTTGTGCTAATTCTTTTTTCCTTTGTTCACGATATTCTAATTTTTCTTCTCGTTTTTCTTCCATTTTGTCAGCCATTTCTTGAATTTTTTCTGACAAGTTAATTCCAAATGTAAATACTATTAATATTACTGCAATTCCTAAACATAGTATAATTGCTCCTACAACTCCTAATAGGTTTACTAATGGAACTGCTCCAAGTGCACCTATTGCTCCTCCACCTTTACTTTGTGAGCCTAAATAATATGCATCTTTTATTATGCTTGAATTTTCTCCATTTGTTTGTAATTCTCCTCCAGATATTTGGAACACGCTTAATACAATGGATAATGCTATTAAAAGCACTCCATATTGTACTAATTTCATTTTAAATTCTTCATTTCCATTTGATGCTATTTTTATGGCAATCACAAAAATACCAATAGGTAATATGTATTGTACTATTCCGAATATTCCGCCTAATATTTCATTTAATTTTGTTCCTACCATCCCTGATTTTGTATATATTAAAACTGCTAAAAGGATACTTACAACTATTAATATAACTACTGCCATATCCATTTTAGAAGTTGCTTTTTTTCTCTTTTGATATCTTCTTTTTCTTTTTGCTGCCACTATTTTAACCATCCTTTCTTTACTTTATTATCTATCTAAATCATACAATTCTTTTTCCTTATCATCTAAAGTTTTGATTGATAATCCATTCATTTTAGCGCCTTTAGGCCAAGTCATTTTTTTCCCTGTTTTCTTCTCAATATATGCATCTATTTCTTCATCACTCATATTCTTTAATTCTTCATAACTTAACCCTATTCTTTTTGATATTAATTTTTTAGTTTCATCTTTTAATTGATAACTCATTATAATCTCTCCCATCTCAATAAATTTTTTATTCCAATCTTTGGTAAAGAATTGTTTTTTATTTTTAAAACTAATTATTAAAATTAAATATAATAATTAAAAAAAGAATTAGTATATTGCTAGGCAAACGAACTTAAAATTTATGAGGCGTACTAGATGTACGTTGATTAAATTTTAAGTGAAGTTTAACGACGCAAGATCCTGATTATTTTTTTAATTAAAAGTCGGAAACCAAAAGCCTTGCCCATAGCCCACGACTTCTGATATCCGACTTCTGATTGCTATCTATTTCAACTCTTTTCTACTATTTTGAATTGTTTTAATTGTATCCTCCAAAGAAATTTGCATTAAATTTAATGCCTCTGTCATATTAGTTCCTAGTTTATTTAAAGTATCATTTAATACATTTTCAGTATTTGCAAGAAGACTATCTGCATATTCTTTAGTACCTTTAGAAATTTCTCTTGACATTTCATTAGCTGTTTCAATAATTTCTGTTTTTTGGTCATATGCTTTTCTTGTAATTTCATGTTCATCTATCATTGCAATTATTCTGTTTTCTGCTTCTTTAACAATTCCATCTGCTTCTTTTTGGGCTTCTACTAATATACGTTGTCTTTCTTCTTTAACCCATTTAGCTTGTTTTAGTTCATCTGGAAGTTTTAATCTAATTTCTTTTATTAAATCAAGCATTTCATCTTTATCTACTATCCCCTTTGAAGAAAATGGCAGATTTCTGCTTCTTTCTAATAAATCCTCCAATGTTTCTAATAATGTAAATATTTCCATGGTTTTACCCCTTTCTTATCCTATGCCTTCTTTCTTGACAAATCGTTGGACAAATCTCGCTTTGTGAGAACTTTTTGTATTTTTTATTTTATTATACTTATTTTAGTTCTCAAAAAGCGTAAAGATTTGTCGTCGCGAAAAATTGCCATGCAATTTTTCTGTGCATTATTCTTTTTACATTATAGGGAATGCAATTCTCTATAATGTAAAAATATCAGATTTGCCCTTCCATATTTTCTTTCATCTATAATATTTATATCTATATTTTCTAGTTGCTGTTTTATTTCTTCCTTTTGGTCTGTTTCTATTATTATTATACTATCAGTTTGTAAAATCCCCTTTTTAATTAGTAGTTTGATTGCATCAATTGCATAATTTGTTTTATAAGGCGGATCTAAATATACAATATCCACTTTTTCTTTTAATTTGTTATCTATTAATTCATTAAACTGCATTTGATAAAGTTCTACTTTGTCTTGATATCCGTGTTTTTTCAATATTCTTTTTTATTATCTGTATTGCTTTTTTATTGTTATCACAAAGTATTGCTTTTTTTGCGCCTCTACTTACTGCTTCTAATCCTATTGCGCCACTTCCTGCAAATAGGTCTAAAAAAATACTGTCCCTTATTTCTGATTGTATAATATTAAATAAAGATTCTTTTACCCTATCTAGCGTAGGTCTTGTGTTTAATCCTTCTAGTGTATATAGTTTTGTGCCACGCTTTTCTCCTGCAATAATTCTCATGATTTCTTATTTCAATTTTAAAAAAATTAGTATATTGCTAGTCAAACGAGCTTAGCAACGCAAGATACTGATTATTTTTTCAAATTGTCCTTTCTTTGATAATACTATTTTATTCTTTTTTCAATCAAAGTCAATAGTATTAATAGAAATGTAACATATATTTAATAGTTCTGTAACATATTTTTGTTATTTTTACATTAACCATTATATTACCGTCTAATATGACATTTTTATATAACATATATATTACAAATATTTATTTTAAAAATACAAAAATAAGACTATCTTTTTGGATAGTCCTCATCTTTCGTAATAAATAATTTATGCATCATCTTTGTTAATATCTTTTAATAATTCTAGTTGAGAAATTAATAATGATTCCATTTTTGCTTTATATATATCAAATTGTTTTTTTACGTCTTCTAGTTCTTTCTTTTTTGCAACTATTTCACTATCTAAATCACTTGCTTGTTTTTGAGCTGTCCCTTTTGCTTCATTTATTATTTGGTCTGCTTGTTGTCTAGCTACTTTTTTGACATCTTCAGCTGTTGATTGAGCCATTACTAATGTGTTTTGAAGTGTTTCTTCTATTGTTTTGTAATGTTCCAAAGTTTTATTTAATTCATCAACTTTATCTCTTAATTCATTTACTTCTTTATAATTCTTTGTGTAATCTAATGTTAATTCGTCTAAAAACTCATCTACATCTTCAACATTATATCCGTTCATCATTTGCTTAGAAAATTTTTTATTCTCGATATCTAATGGTGTAATCAAATTTATCATTCCTTCCCTTAGGTATAAAATAGCGTTATTAGTTTATTCCATTATTTTTTAACCAAGATACAGAAAGTTTGCTTTTCATTTCTTCTCTTGCCATTTCATTTGTTATTTCATAATTTGATGGTGCAACTAAGAATATTGAGTTTGAAACTTTTTGGATATATCCATCTAATGCATATACTCCACCACTAATAAAGTCAACAATTCTTCTTGCTACATCTTTGTTAACATACTCTAAATTTACTATAACAGATTTTTTCTCTTTTAAGAAACTACATATTTCATCTGATTGTTCAAATGCAGTTGGTTGTGATATAACCATTTTTATCGCATTATTTTGATTTTGTGGCATTGATACCACTTTTTCTTTTTCTCTATTTTTTCTTCCAAATAATTTTTTATCTTCTACTTCTTCATCCTCATCATCATATTCATAGATGTTTTCATCCTCGTATTCTTCTGGCTCAGCTGAGTCCATCCCAAATAAATCCCATACTTTATTCATTAAAGCTCCTGACATAAAAAAACCTCCTAAATTTACTTCCTTTGTTTTGACATACTAAGTATCTACTTTTTTTGCCATAAAGTCAATATTTTTTACGAATGTAATTGAATTTTAATATTTTTGTAACATTTCTGTAACATTTATTCTACTTCATTTAAATCTGGATTTAATACAATTTCATCATATAAAGAAATTTTTCTATATGAATTTATTTCTTCATTTGAAAATCCTAATTCTTTTAATTCTTCTGTTGTGTATGGCTGTACAATTGAATATTCTTCACCTTGTTTTGTAACATTTACAAGTATTTTATTCAAATATCCAGCTCTATTTCTAACAACATAATTTAGCCCATCTATTTCTACAATTGCTTCATTTGGTATTTTTAATCCTGTTTCATCCCACCATATTAAGTCAAATGATATTTTTCTATAATTTATAAGTTCTTCTATTTGTTCATTTACCTGTAATATCAGCATAACTTCTTCATCATTTTCTTGTGATATACTGGTTATTTCTGCTGATATTTCCGCATTATTCGATAATCTAATTTTTACATCATCTCCAACTTTGGCTTGTTTTGCTTCTTCAGTTGATGATATTGTTGCAATATAACAATTAAAGTTATCAATAACTTTTCCAGCTTCTTCGCTTGTTGCCACAATCTCTCCTGTTTTTAAATTCAAATTTTCTAAAACTTCTTTATTAATGCTTCCAAAATTATCTGGTGTTAAAGTTTCTTCTAATCCGTCAACTTTATATGACACTATCCCACTCATAGGCGCTTTAACATATTCAGCTCCAGAATTTAATTGACTCTCATATTGTTTTCTTTCTTCTATTAATTGATTTAAATATGAACCTTGTGGGCTTAAATCTCCTGCTATTTTAGCCTTTCTAGTAATCAGATTGTCAATTTCTTTTTTATATTCAGTTAGTGTTGTTACATCTGTAATTTTATTAATTTCTTTTAATTTTTCATCTATTTGATCTTCTAAAGATTTCATGTCAGCTGAAAATATACTTGTATCTTCTGTCATTGCTGTTTGGATTTGTTCATCTAGTTCAGCAATTTTTTGTTTTAAACCTTCTTCATTTGTACTGTAATATCTAAATATATTTTCATCTTTAGCCGCTCTTTCTCCTTCTGCTTTTATTTGCTCCATTCCGTTTTTATAGTTATTTCCTCTTACTACTGTTTCTTTTCTTATAACATATCCAATGTCTGTTTCTTCTTGATATAATGTTCCTTCTTCTATTGTAAATATGTTTGTTGGCTCTTTAATAAGAAGATATATCGCATATACAACATAAATAAGAACTGCCACAATTATGATATTTAATATAATCTTCTTTTTTTGGTTTACTGTTGTTTTTTTAGTTGTTTTCACTTGTTCTTTATTTTGCTTTTCCAATATCTTCTTCATTCCTTTCATTGGTTAGTTTGGTCGCTTTGGTCACTTTGGGGACAGGTTTGGACTGACCATTTTTGGATACTTTTTGGACGCTACTTTTTCAAATATTACAATCACTACAAATTAAATTCACGTTATAATTTGTTGTTTTTTCTCCATCTAGCCAAATAGTTTGCTTATTTTTTCTAAACCATGTTAGTTGCCTTTTTGCATAGTGTCTCGTTTCTTTTTTTATTTTTTTTATCATTTCTTCTTTTGTACAATTTCCTTTTAAATATTCCACAACTTCTTTATATCCTAATCCTTGCATTGCTGTTGGAAATTTGTTATATTTCTTTGATATTTCCTCAACTTCTTCTATTAATCCTTGTTCTATCATGTTATCTACTCTTTTATTTATTCTTTCATATAGAGTTTCTCTATCCCAATTAATAGCATAAACTTTGTAATCATATTCTACTTCTTTTTTTCTTGATTCAATTTCTTGCTGGGTTTTGTTTTTTCCTGTTGCATGATATATTTCTAAGATTCTTAGAATCCTTTTTGCATCATTTTTGCTTATTTTTTCTATCGCTTGTGGATCTATTTCTTTTGCTTCCTCATATACATATTCTAATCCTTTTTCATCAACTATTTTTTCTAGTTCTTTACGATATTCTTCATCAAATTCTATTTCTGGATATTCTATTTCATATATCAAACTATCAACATATAATCCCGTCCCTCCAACAACAATTGGTGTTTTTCCTTTATTGATAATTTCTTTTATTGCTTTTTTTGCATCTTTTTTATAATCTGCCACACTGTACCTTTCGTCAGGGGAAACAAAGTCTATTAAATAATGTTTTATTCCTTGCATTTCTTCAGTTGTTGGTTTTGCAGTTCCTATATTCATATCTTTATATATTTGCATTGAATCTGCTGATACTATTTCTCCATTTATTTTTTTTGCCAGTTCAATTGAAAGTCCTGTTTTTCCTGATGCTGTAGGTCCACAAATCACTATTACTTGTTCTTTTTGTCGCATTGGGGACGTTTCTGTTGAGACATTTTTATCCTGTTTTGAACACATCTTATTCTTCCCTCCAATATTAATCCTAATTTGAATTCTGTAAAGAATGTTGTATATTTACTATTCCTTGTTGAGTGCTTTCCATATATCCACATTCAAAAATGATACATATTATTAATACTATAATCCATAGAATAATTCTATTTCGTATTTGATTTTTTTCTAAATCTCCATTTTTTGCTTTTTCTAGTATTTTTGCAAATTGTGGCATAATTATAACTCCATTAATTCCTGTAAATATTGCTACTAATACATTTCTAATTAGCTGTGTTTGTCCTTGATGTTGATACGCTACATTTTTTGTAGATATATTAAATGTTATTAGTGTTATTATGAGTAAAATTAATAGTCCTACTATGATAAATATCACTTTTTGACTTTTCTCGATTTCTCCAAGACTTTTCCAGGTCCAGGCTATGTTTATAAAGTATATAATTAATGCAATTACAATTATAAATGCCATGTTTTTCTCATTCCCTTCTACTAAAATTGTAATTATTTTTCAACTAATTACTTTCTAGCAAACTTTCTCTCAATATCATACTTCGTCATTTTAATTACTGTTGGTCTTCCATGTGGGCATGTAAATGGATTTGGTAATTGAAGTAACTTGTCCATTAAACTTTCTACTTCTTCTCTTGTTAATGCCATATTTGCTTTTACTGCTGCTTTACATGCTACTGTTGCAATAAATTTTTCTTCTTTTTCTTGCTTTGCAGTTCTTGCAACTGTATTAATTTCATCTAATGTTTCTAAAAATAGTTCTTTTGTATCTAAGTCAATGCATACAGTTGGCACTCCTGTTAGCTTAATTGTATTTTCTCCAAATTCTTCTAAACTAAATCCTGCTTGTTCAAACATTTTCATATTATCTTTTGCTATATCCATTTCTTTGTGTGTTAGTGTTATAATGTCTGGTAATAACAACATTTGTGAATCTTTATTAGTTTCACTATAATAATTTTTCTTTACTTTTTCATACATTATTCTTTCATGTGCTGCATGTTGGTCTAAAATGTACATTTCATTTCCTATTTCAAGGATTATATATGTTTTGAATACTATTCCAATAAATTTATATGTTGGTTTTTTGAATTCTTCTGTTTGCTCAAATACTGATAAATTGTCTTTTACTATGTCTACTGCACTCATTTTTGATTCTTGTTTTGCTTTTTCTTTTTCTTCTGCTGTTTCTTCTGTTATTGGTTTTCTTCCAAACATTTTTGCATACATTTCATTGAAATCATCTGATACAACTTGCGGATTATCATTCAGCTCTTGCATTTTTTGTTTTATTTCAGTAAATTCTTTTTGTACTTCTTCGTCTTGTATTTCTTCTATTGCTTTATGAGCATCTGCTACTGGTTCTTTTTGTTCTTCTTTATTTATTTCATTTTTATTTGCTTCATCTTTATTTTCTTCGCTTTGTTTATTTTCTCCACCATTTTCAGTATTTTTTTCATCACTATTTGCATTTTCTGTACTTGATGTTTCTTTTTCATCATCTTCTTTGTTTTCTACATTTTCAGTATTATTTTCATCCAAACTTCTATTTACATTTTCTTTACCTAGTTTATATTCTTCACTGTTATCCATTAAAGTTGCTGGCACAATATTCTTTTCTTGTAATTCTTGTTCAATTTTTTCTTTCATTTTCTTTAATTGCGTTAGTACATCAGATGTATCTAATGGTTTTGTATAATCAATTTTGTTGCTTGTATTTTGTGAATCTATTTTTTCTTCTGATTTTTCTGTTGAAGCTTTTGTTTCTTCCATATTTTCATGTTTATTTTTAAACAAATCTTCAATTATATTAGTTTTTATTTTACTTTCTTCATCTGTATATTCTTCAATTTGTTTTTCGTTTTGCTTTCTGAAAGAAAATAGTCCGCCTTGTTGCTGATTTTCTTTTTTAGATTCTCTTAAATTCTTCAATCTTTCATCAAAACTTAATGCTCTTTTATTTATTGCTGTGCTTATTTCTTCTGGTTTTGAAGTATCTGCAACTAATTCACTTTTTAGTAGTGTATCCTTTATTGAATGATAAATTGCTTGGAATACTTTGCTTTCTTCTTCAAATCTAACCTCTAGTTTTGCTGGATGTACATTAACATCAACTTTTGCAGGATTCATTTCGATATTTAATACTACAAAACCAAATTTTCCTATTGGTATTAGTCCTTTATAACTTTGCTCTGTTGCAGCTGTTAGCGTTTTGTCTTTGATATATCTTTTATTTACAAAGAATAGCTGGTTAGAACGGTTTGATCTTGCTATTTCTGGTTTTCCTATTACTCCTGTTACATGTATATCTTCATATTTGTAATCTACATCTAATATTGCATTTGCTACATCTTTCCCATAAATACTGTATATTACACTTTTCATGTCACCATTGCCATTTGTTTGTATTACTGTTTTTCCTGTGTTTATTAATTTTATTGCTATATTTGGATTTACTAAAGCAATTCTTGTTATTGCATCTTCAATATATCCTGCTTCTGTGTAATCTTTTTTCAAGAATTTGTATCTTACTGGTGTATTAAAAAATAGGTTTCTTACTGTGATTGATGTTCCTACTTGGCAAGCTGTTTCTTCTTTTTCTAGCACATCTCCTGCTTGTACTACTATTTTATATCCTACATCTTGATCTTTTGTTTTTGATACCATTTCTACATTTGCTATTGCTGCTATACTTGCTAATGCCTCACCTCTAAACCCCATTGATGTTACTGTGTCTAAATCATCTGCACTTCTGATTTTACTTGTCGCATGTCTTTCAAATGCTATTTCTAAGTCGTCTTGTGCTATTCCTTTTCCATTGTCTGTTACTTTTATATATGATATTCCTCCATTTTTTATTTCTACTGTTATGTTTGTTGCTCCTGCATCTATTGAGTTTTCTACCATTTCTTTTATTACAGATGCTGGTCTTTCTATTACTTCTCCTGCTGCTATTTTGTTTATTGTTAGTTCATCTAGTAATACTATATTTCCCATTTATTTTTCCTCCATTTTTCCTTCTTCCATTTGATGCATATTATATCATTAGTTTTTTGTTTTTTGTATAGTTTTTTGGTAATTTTTTTATTTTCAGTTTTAAAAAGGCATCCATGTATAGGATGTCTTTTAATTTTGATGATTTTTTCTCCGTCCCCAAATCATCATTTACTTTCTTTGTTTTCTGTTTTATTTTCTTCTAATCTTTTTTCAAATCTTGCAGTTAAACCAACCATCGTTAGTAAATATATTGCAAGAACCATTGGAATAGTTAATCTACCAAATGGAATTCTAGTAATTGCGATTACACTTATTAGTGTTGCTTGTGCTACAAGATTTATTCCAATTGTTTTTGCAATTATTTTTATACTTCCCAATTTGTGATAACGTACTGCCATATATGCTAAGATAATTATTGTTGCAATTGCAAATGGCCATGCATATGGTTTAACAATATCTCTTGCTCTTGTGTGTGGTATATTTTCTATTTCTGTACTATCTGCTGATAATTCTGTTCCATATTTTTCGTTTATTTTTGTTATCAAGTTTGATTTTTCTTCATCTGTAATTTCTTTTGCTGTTATGCTTACACTATCTTCAAATACTTCTACTTTTTGTATTATTACTTGTTTTCCTGGCATTACTTCATCTGTTATTGCTTTTATATCACTTATATTAAAATCTTGCTCTATATATAGTTCAACTTTTTGTGATTTTTCATATTTTAAATCAAAGTTGAATCCTTTTGTTGCGATCACTATAATTCCAGCAATTATAATTATTGCTAATATTATACTCAAAATTTTTGCTTTTTTACTTATATTTTTCATTTATATATCATTCCTTCCTTTGACAATTGTTTTACTGTTAGTTTTATTTAGTTTTGTTAAATGCTAATCTTTTTTGGCTTTTAATTTTAATAAGTTATTTGTAAATATTACATTATATAATGCAATTAAAGCTATTCCCCAAATCATTACCATTCCAAAACTACTAATAGGTGTCCATTGTACAAAAGAAAATGCAATTACCATTATTATTACTGGTATTATTCTTATGAAGAACTCTTTGTATGTTTCTTTGTTTGCTTTTATTACTTCTTCTTTTGATAGGTCTTTTCTATTGTCTTTTAATTTGTTTAAGAATTTATTTACAAAAATGTAGTTTAGTATTAGTACTATTGCAATTCCGAATATTCCTTCCATTGATAAAACAACATTTGCATATCTAATTACTAATAACAAGATTGACATTAGTCCAACATAACTAAATGCTCCTAGTAATCCCAATAGTTTATATCTAATTATTAATATTATTAGTGCTAGTCCTACGATTCCAAGCATTACATAGCCTGCTATTTGTAATTCATTTTGTGTTATGTCTGATTCAATAAATTCATTCGTATCTACTTCATATCTAACTGGCATATTTCCTGTATCTAATACTACAGCCATGTTTGATGCTTGATTTATATATCCATTTAATGTATCTGTATCTGTTGTGGCGCTTCCTATTGAAAGTTGTAATCTTCCTGTTCTGATTGGTTCATCAAAACTTGTTGTCATTATCTCTTCACCATCAATTTTCATTGTTATTGTTTTTTCTGTTGTATCATCTGATGTTTCGTCTGTTGTTGCATTTTCATCAGTTGTATTAGCATCTTCTGATGTTGTATTTGTATCTTCAGTTGTTTTTGTATAATTTGTACTGATTTCTTCTAATTTACTTTTTCCTTCTTTTGTAAATTCAATGTTTAGATATACCATTGTTCCTGAACTTGTTGCAGAACTTGAATCTGCTCCATACATTACATTAGCAAGTTTTATATCATTATTATCCATTAGAACTTCTTGTGTTTGGCTATCTACTATCTCAAATTTACCTGTTGTTGCTAAATTACTTACAATGCTATCTGTATTTTCATTTTCAGTAACTTCTACTATTATATCGCCTGTTTCTTCATCTAATTTTGTAATATAGTTTGATATTCCAAGTTCATTGAATCTTTTTTCTATTATTTCTTTTGATTTTTTATAATTATCAACTGTTTTTACTTCATCACTATTATATGGTGTTTCTTCTTTAGTGTAACCTTTTTCTGCTATTTCGTCATCTGTTAAATTTTCACTATCTTCTACAACATTTCCTTCAGAGTCTTTGACTGTAGTTTCGTTTTCGTCACTTACAATTAATCTAACTACTCTGCTTCCTGCTAAATCCATTGCATAAGAATAGTCTTTTACTTGATTTTCCATTCTATTTTGCACTTGTGTGTATATTCCCCAAAATGCAACCATTGTGATTAATATTATTAATAGTATTATTGTTAGTATTTTAATTTTTTTCATCTTTCCCATTCCTTTCTCAAACACCTTGTCACAAAATTGTAATTATTTTTCAACCGGAAATTATAATAATTTTGTCCCATTAATAACTAATTCAAACCATATTTTTAGATATTTTGCTGCGTATTTACTCATCATTGTTCTATCCATAAATATTTCAAAATAGTCTAATACTGGACATAGTTTTGTATCTATTGTTAAATTTAATATTACTTTTCTTTCTTCTGCATTTAGTTCTAGTTCAGCATTTGTAACTGCATAATTTACTCTGTCATGTATATCAAATGTTGATAAATTAGTGTTTGTAACTCTATTTCTATGAACATCTGATTTATCTGCTAGTATTAATGCTGCTGATATGTCACTAATTGCTGTTCCTGTGTTTTCGTCATGGTTTCCTATTGCCATCATTATTTCTGTTCTTTCTTCTACTGGCATACCCATGTCTTTTAAAATGTTGTATGCTAATATTGCTCCACTATGTGCATGGTCTGTTCTGTTTACACAATTTCCTATATCATGCATATATCCTGCAATTTTTGCAAGTTCTACGGTTCTTTTTGGATATCCGCAGTTTTTCTAAAATTTCTCCTGCTCTTTCTGATACTATTGCTATATGTCTATGACTATGTTCTGTATATCCTAAGCTGTCCAATTGTTTTTGTGCACCTTTTATTAAGGCTTCTATCTCTTCGTTTTTTATAACGTCTTGTAATGTTATCATCTTTTGTCCTCCTTTTGTCTTTTTAGATTTTATATTAAATCTGGAAAAATATCAACTGTTTTTTTGAAATTTACACTAAAAAGCGAGAGAACTTTCATAAAAATATTTTTTATAACAGTTCTCTCAAATGTAAATTTCATTTTCGTTTTTTCTATATCTTTTCTTCTCCTCTTGCTATAATTAAAAAGTTATATTCTTTTAATTCATTTCCATCTTTTGTATCTTGCATATCTCCACTTTCATTTGTTTCATATTTCCATTGCCATTCAATGGAAACTTCCTTTACTTCTCCTTTCTTTATATTTCCATTTAAAGTCTCACCTAAATCTTCTAGTGTTTCATAATAATTATCTCTTCCTTTTTCATTAAACACTAAATTTTTAGGTTTTTGATTTTTGCTTTGGAATATAATCTGATAATTTAAATTTTCTTGTCCATATAGCTTTATTGAAAATTCTCCTTTTGTTCCTGGATATATTATTCGATTCCAATTTGTTTCATTTGATATGTTTGAAAATAAAGATATTTCTCTTGTTTCAGATTTTTTAGTAGATATTCTAAACACATTATCTGAATTTGAATTATAAATTTGACTATTTTGATTTTCTTCATTTTCTTTATTGTTTTCACCTATACCTTGTGAAGAATAAAAATTTTTAAAAAATATTATATCATCTTTGAAAAAGTTTAAATTGCTTTTTGATAAAAACCAGATTAATATTATAAAAAGAATTATCAATATAATTATTATTTTTTTCTTTTTGTTTTTACTTTTTGCTTCCATTTAGTTGTTTTCCTTTCTGTTTTGTTCCTTTAATATTGTTTAATTTTTGACCTAAACTTTTCTTTGTTCTGTATGGACCTTTATTTGCACATCTTGAAAAATATCTCTTCCTTGTGCTTTTCCTTTATCATATAGGATTTTTAGTTTGTAATTATCTTCTTGCTTTTCGTCTTTTGATAATAAAAATTCTTCGCTTTTGTTTTCTTCTAAAGGTATTTCTTCATCATTTTTATATAATTTGAAAGTAATACTTTCATCTGTTTTTGTTAATATTTCTATTGTATATAATAAATCAACCTGTGTAATTTCTTCATTTGCATTGTAATTTTTCACTTTAAAATCATATGTACTTTCTTTATTTGTTGATGTTATTGTTATTTCTGGATTGTTTTCAACTTCTAAAATTGGTTTTGCAATTCCTGTAGTTGAATTTATTTGTGTTGTACTCATACTTTTTCCCATACTATATCCAGATATAAAAAGTGAAATTACCATTAATACTATTAATAATAAGGCTACTTCTCTTTTTTTAATTTTTCCTTTTTTTATGTTTAATTTTATAATTTTATTTTCTTCATTTAACTTTTCAGTTTTTTTAATAAATCATCTCCCCTTTCTAGCTTTACTATTGCAAGATATTGTTGCATTTTGAATTAAGTTATTGGCTAGTATTTTCTCTTGTTTTGGATGAATAAAGAATAGTTTTGAATTTACCAATAATGCTATTTGAATGGATTAAAGTTTCATCTTTAGTATTATTGTTGTCACCTTTGGTGTAAAACCCATTTTCATTTTTTTCTATAATTCTGTGTGTTACTATATTGCCATCATCAGCAATATATGCCACTATATCTCCGACTTTATATTCATTTTGTTCTTGGATAATGATGATATCATTTTTCTTAAATACTGGGTTCATACTATCAGACATAACTCTTAGAACCTCTATTCCAAAAGGTTTTATATTCATTTCACTTGAAAAAAATTGGATATAAATAATCATGAGAACTAATAAAATACTACAAATTAACAACAAATTCCACAAAATTCTATGCTTGTGGTACAACTTGTGTTCCTGAAACGATGACATCAAATTCATAGTTTGTAATTTCTTGTGCATTTTGTGTATCTATTTTATCATTAGAAGCTACTTCTGTTGGATTACTTCCTGTTTCATAATTCCATTTCCATTTAATATCAAATGTTTTGGATTTGTTTTCATCATCTGCATTGATAGTTCCAGATAAAGCATCTCCTAATTCTAAAACAGAATTATATTCTACCTCCTGATAATAAAATTTTAAATTAGCTGGTTTAGTTGTTTCGTCAGTAAATTTAATTTTGTAATCAATCCCTACATCTGAACCTGTTGCATCAACTTTGATTTGAAAATTCCCTTCTGTTCCTGGTGCTATTTTTCCATTTACTAATGTAGAGCTATCATATGTAGAACCTAGAGATATTGTTTGTACTTCTTCTTTTTGCCCATTTACTTTAAAGTCCCATGTTGCAATTTGTGCTATTCCATCACCTCTAACTTCTGTTACATATTTTGAATAGGTTTGTCCACCTACAAATGATAAAACAATTGCTACTAAAATAGCGATAATTATTACTGCTTTCTTTTTCAATAAGCATCCCTCCTTTTTTATTTTTTATTTTGATTTTTCTTGAAATGTTTTTCGATTAAAAATTTTGAAAAAAATTATAGAAAAATGAAAATGTTAAATTAATTATAATTCCATATTTTGGAAATGTCAACTATTTTTTACAAATTTTTATAATTTTTCATCGCAAAATTCGACAAAAAATACCAGTTGACATTTCCATTATTTTACATTATAATATGTATATCTCTTCCAAAAATTATATTAATTTAAGGAGGTATTCTTATTGAAAACAAAGCTATTTATTATTCTTAGTTTTTTCGTCGTCTTTATAATTCCTTTCTTTTCTTTCTTCTCATTATCTAAATATCAATTTGAAAATTCATTTCTAGTTGCAAAGTTAAAACTTGACAATACTCCACCAGAAATAAAATTAATTAGTTATAGTAACACTAACACTCAATATCCCAAATATGCTAATAAAACTCATACAATTACAACTAGAATTCAAATAATAGAAGATCATATTTCACAAATTAATCTTGATTCTAATCATATTAAAATCAAAGTTCATAATAAATTAGTTTCTGTTAATTTTAAAAAGATTACTTGTATTTCTGAAAGTGAACATATCTATGATATTGTTTTTACAAATGTTCCTGGTGATGGGAAGTTAAGTATTACGTTTTTAGAAGGTACAGTTATTGATACATCTTTGCAAAATAGTTCGGAAAAAACATTTTCTTCTGATATTTTAATTGATAATACCGCTCCAGTTACTATTTTTTCTGAAGAATTAATATCTGATAATTATTCTAGAGGAACTATTAAAGTAAATGAAGGTATTCAGCCTGTTAATGGTTGGGATATTTCTTCAGATAATATGATTTTATCTCGTAATTTCCCTAATCCTATTGAATATGAATTACCAATTAAAGATTTTGCTCAAAATCCAGCTTCGGCATTAGTATCAATAAAAAAAGCTAGTAATATCGTTTTGGAATATGCTGCATATGATGCAGGCACTAATAATTATGATATTGTTAAATCAGGAGAAATTTCTGGTAGTAAAGTGATAAATTCTGATAGTATTTGTAAAACAGAGGCTTTATTTATTAGAACTTCTGGAAATATTGATTCTTCTTCATTAAAAGGCAGAGCTTTTCTTTATACTTATTATGGTGAAGGTTCATCTGGAAATTGTAAATCTACTGAGCTTAGATATAATTATGGCTATAACCCATTAACTTCTTGGAGAATTGTAAATAAAGAACATTTAGCTGGTATAACATCTGGTAAAGGCTTTACTGAATTTGGAGGAACTGGAGTGAATTATTCGGCTAAAGGTGGTTCTAATACCATACCAGAAGAAATTGCAAAACAATACCTTTTTGGACTTTCAGGAATTGCGTTATCTTTAGATGATTATTCTGAATATTCAATTGTTTATCAGATTTATGTTTTAGGCGTAGGTTGGCTTCCTTGTAAATATAATGGTGAAGAAACTATGTATAGTTATGATAAGCCTATGTCTGCAATTCGTATTAATATTGTTCCTAATTCTCAAAGGCAATATTTAATTGATTATTGGAATGCTGGCAATTAATGTATTATTATATTTAACTATGGTTTGTTATGCTAATATTTCTTTACCTATTTACTCCAATTATTCCTCCAAGCATTCCAAATATCATGCCAACTACTATCATTATTATACTTTGCAAGTTCAAACTAAATCTCCAGTTTAAAAGGCTTGAAATTAGGTATATTATGACCATATATATGATTCCAACTAAAGCTCCATTTAGTAGTCCATTTTTCTTAATTTTGTTGTTTCCTATTGAACTCCCGATTAGTATGCTTATTGCAGTGACTGTTATTATAACTGGACTTATGACATTTTCGCTTATATTAGAAAATGTTAAAACTGCTGAAAATATGAGCAATAATATTAGTGTAATTGCAAAGGCTATTCCTATTCCTTTGAATATATTAACTAAAAAGTTATTTTCTGCTACTTGATGTACTTCCATATTATCCTTCCTTGTATAATATATTTAGGTTTTTATAAAGGGTTTACCTATAAACCTTTTGCATAAATTATTAATATTGTATTTGTAATACATTTTATTCTCCATGTAAAAAAATAGAACTTTAATTGGTTTAAAGCTCTATTTTTTCAATATTTTCTAAAATTTTAGCTATTATTTCTTCTCTTTTAAATTCTTTTTTAAATTCATGTTTTAAAGAAGTTGCAATCTGTTTTAATTTCATTTCTTCACTATCATAATTTACAAAATTATCTTCATTAACATTGAAGCCAAAACTAATTAAAATATACTGAATTTCTTCTCCTAAAGTATTAATTTGAGTTAAAATTCCACATATTTTCTTTCCATTCAACATTAAATCATTTGGTGGTTTTATCTTTAAAGTATATCCATATAAGTCATATATAGATTTTTGAATTGCTTTTGCTATTTCTATTGGCAAATCTTTTAAATCTTTTGCCTTTTTATCAGTATTTAAAATTATTGTCATAGCAATGTTTTTGCCTTTTCCTGTGTACCATTGCCTTCCTTTAGTTCCTATTCCATCTGTTTGTACTTCTGCTATTATTACTTTTCCATCATTTTCTCTATTTTTTTCTTTTTCAGCAATTCTTTGTGCATATTTATGTGTTGAATCAATTTGCTCATAATATTCTATCTTTTTTCCTATTCTATTTGTTTTTGCTTTTTTTATTTCGTCAATTTCCATATTTCTACCTTTCTTTGCCGGGATTAGGGGGACGGTCCTAAAAATCCCTATTCTATGCTTTTCAAACTTTCTATCATATCTATTTTTTTCAATGCAAAATATGTGAAAATATTTACTACTACTGTGAAAACTACTGTTATCAATATAGCATACAAATAACTTATTGGATGAATAACTTTGCTAAATCTAAGCATATCAATTTCACAAGTTCCAATAATAAAGTAATTTAGGAAATATCCTCCAACTAAGCCTAAAGCTATTCCGATTAATGTTAGCAAAATAGTTTCTCTAGTTACATAGGTATATACTTCTTTATCGTAAAATCCTAAAACTTTTATTGTTGCAAGCTCTCTAATTCTTTCGCTTATATTTACATTTGATAAATTATACAAAACTGCAAATGCAAGTAATCCTGCTGAAACTATTAGTACTAGCACAACATAATTTAATGAATTCATTGTTGTATTCATTACCCCTTCAACGTCAGAATTTCTAGTTATTGATGAAACCTCATTTTGATTCATAATTTCTGTTGATAAACTATTTTCTTGTTCTTCATTCATATCTATATTTTTTGTTAGTATTGCATTTGTTTCGTATTTCTTTCCAAATAATTCTTCATATGTTTCTCTTGTCATGTATGCATAATGATATACATAGTTTTCTGCAACATTTGAAATCACTATTTCTTTTTCTTCATCATCACTTTTTAATGTTATTTTATCTCCCTGTTTTACATCAAGAAGTTCTGCTAATTTATCTGTGATAACTATTTGACCTTTTTGCAATTCAATTTTTTCTTTCGAATTAATATCTATTAAGCTAATCATTTTTTCTAATTCGTCTTGATTTTTTGGCACTATTATTTGTACATCTTCCTCATTTTCACCGTTGATAGCAGTTCTTGTTAACATTTCTGTTTCTAATGTGTCTTCTATTTGTTCTTTTTGATTTAGTCCAGCTATATATTCACTTTTCTGTGTTTCATCTAATCCGTCTTTTAGATTGATTTGCATGTCATATTTAAATATTTTCCCATATTGATTTGGCATTAAGCTACCTATTGAGTCTTTTAATCCAAAGCCTGCTAAGATTAATGATGTACATCCAAATATTCCTATTATTGTCATCATAAATCTCTTTTTATATCTGAATATGTTTCTTATTGTTACTTTTTGGCTGAAACTTAATCTTTTCCATATAAAGTTTATTCTTTCTAAGAATACTCTTTTCCCGATTTTTGGAGCTTTTGGTCTCATTAGTGTTGCTGGTTGTTGCCTTAATTCTTTTATACATGAATAAACTGTTGCTCCTATTATACATACACTAATTAATATTAGTCCTGCTCCTCCATATTCCCAATTAAAGCTAATTAAGAATTCTGGTACTTGATATACAACTTCATACATGTGCCATATAAGTGATGGAATTAATATAAATCCTACTGCCATTCCTAATAGTCCACCAATTATACATGCAAGACTTGAATATAGCATGTATTTTCCTGCAATTTGTATTTTGTTATATCCTAATGCTTTTAAAGTTCCAATTTGTGTTCTTTGCTCTTCAACCATTCTTGTCATTGATGTTAGTGAAATTAATACTGCTACAAGGAAAAATACTATTGGGAATACTTGACCTATATTGTATACACTTTCTTTATCTTGTGCAAAACTTGAATATCCAGAATTTGCATATCTATCTAGTATGTACCATTCAGGATTTTCTATTTCTGATATTTCTTGTCTTGCATCAATCAATTCTTTTTCTGCGTCTTGTAACTGCTTTTCTACATCTTGTTTTTGTGTTTCTAACTCTTGTTCTCCTTGTTGTAATTCTATTTTTGCTTGTTCTACTTGCTCTTTTGCATCTTCTAATTGTGCATATGTACTACTTTTTTGCTGATTTAATTTTCTTTCTTGTGATGATAATTGATTTTTTGCAGTTTGTAATTTATTTTTTGCTTGTGTAATTTCTGTGTTTGCTTGATTAATCCCTTGTTCAATTTGTGTTATTCCTGAATTTAATGATGTAATTGTAGTGTTTAGTGTTTGTATTTGACTTTCTAATTGTTGTTTTTGTTGTTCTAATTGTTCTCTTGTTTTATCATCTAGTGCCTCATTTTGAAGCTGTGATACAATTGAATTATATGTGTTTTGTAATGTCGATAATTGGCTACTTAGAGAGTCTTTTTGCTCTGTTAAACTTTGTTTTTGTGTTTCTAATTCTGAAATTTGACTGTTTGCTTCTTGTTCTTTTGATTGTAATGTTTTCTCATTTGTCTGAATTTCTTGTTTTGCAGAAGCAATCTGTTTTTCTGCATTTGCAAATTCTGAATTTGCTTTTTCTTCATTTTCTTTTATTTCAGCTTCTGAACTCTCAATTTCTGCTTTTCCATCATCTATTTTCTTTTGTGCTTCTGCTATTTGTTCATCTGCTTCTTGTTTCTTTTCATTAAATTCTGTTTCTGCATCATTTAATTTATCTGTTGCCTTTTGCACTAATTCATCATGTCTTGCTGTCTCTCTGTCTTCTTTTATTTCTTTAATTTTATTTTTTACTTCTTCTACACAATCTTCATATTTCGAGCTTGCTGTTTCATATTTTGTTGCATTCTTTAACGTTACATATATATTTGTGTATGTATCTTTTGATTGAATATTGTCTTTTGAGATATAGATATAATAATCTATTTTTCCATCTCCTAAGCTACTGCTTCCTCTTTCATTCGAAATATATAGTGGACTTTTCACAGTTCCAACTATTTTTAATTCTTTATTATATAGATATTCAATTTCTTCGCCTTCATCATTTTGTGTATTTTCTATTTCAACTGTTATTGTATCTCCAATTGCCTTGTTATTTTGTGTTAAGAAATTTTCTTCAACTACACATTCATTACTATTTTGTGGCAACTCTCCTTCAACTAATAATGGCTGATTTAATTCATCTACACATAAAACTTTTGTTATAATCTCTTTGTTTTCTAATTCGACTATTCCCTCTGTTTCATATGTTCCTTCTACAATATCAACTCCATCAATTTGTTTTATACTATTAATGTCATCTTCTGTTAATCCAAGTGTTGATATTACTTGTATATCATACATCTTTTGTTGTTTATAATATGTGTCTATTGTATTGACCATATCTGGAGAAGTAGCCCTTATTCCAGCAAAAAAGCCCACCCCTAAAAACGCCATTAATAAAAGAGATAAAAATCTTTTATAGGTATTTTTTATTTCTTTTACACTGTCTTTAATTAAGGCCTTTTTCACTTTTGCCACCTCCTTTTTTCTTTTGTCCTTTTGGGGACGTTTCTCATGCGACATTTATATTCTAAAATCACTAAATATTAATTATTTAATACTCAATGTCGCATGAGAAACGTCCCCAACGCGACACCACCACTACCATTCAATTTCTTCTATTGGTAATGGATTTTCATTGTATTCTACTTTTTGTACTGTTCCGTTTTTAAAATGTATTACTTTATGTGCCATTGGTGCTATCGCACTATTATGTGTTATTATTATTACTGTCATATTTTCTTTTTTGCTTGTATCTTGTAATAGTTTTAATATTTGTTTTCCAGTCTTATAGTCTAATGCTCCTGTTGGTTCATCACATAATAATAATTTAGGATTTTTTGCAATGGCTCTTGCAATGGCTACTTTTTGTTGTTCTTCTCCTGATAGTTGTGAAGGGAAATTTTTCATTCTGTCTTTTAATCCTACTTTTTCTAATACTTCTTCTACATCTAGTGAATCTTTACAAATTTGTGTTGCTAATTCAACATTTTCTTTTGCTGTTAAGTTTTGTACTAAATTATAGAATTGAAATACAAATCCTATGTCTTCTCTTCTATATTGAATTAGTTGTTTATTTTTTAATCTTGTTACGTCTTTACCATCAACTACCACTTTTCCTGATGTTGCTGAATCCATTCCCCCTAAAATATTTAGGGCTGTTGTTTTTCCAGCTCCTGATGGTCCAACTATTACTACTAATTCTCCTTTTTCTATTTCAAAGTTTGTGTTGTTTAGTGCATTTATTGTTATTTCTCCCATTGTGTATTGTTTACACACATTTTTGAATTCTATATATGACATGGAATCACTTCCTATTCTTCTTAGATATTTTTATTCTTTATTTGTATTTTTTATATCATATTTTTTTGTTTTTTTACAGTCTTTTTTGGAAATTTTTGCGAATTAAATTAAAGTTTCAAAAAGCTCTACTTTTGTGGTAGAGCTTTTATTAATTTTATTTATATTTAGTTATATCTTTATTTTCCATTACATCATTTATTTTAAATTTGCTTTAAAAAATTCTTCTATTTTGTCAAAAGGAATTATATCTACTTTATCATATAAATCAGTATGAACTGCATTTGGAATAATCATTAATTCCTTATTATCTTTATAATTGCTATCCTTTATCATATTATTATAAGCATCTTTACTAAAATAACATGAATGAGCTTTTTCTCCATGTATCATTAGGACTGCACTTCTTATTTCATTACTATATTGCAAAATAGGTTGATTAACAAATGACATTGTTCCTGTTACATTCCAACCATCATTTGAATTTCCTGATCTGATATGATATCCACGTTTTGTTTTATAATAATCATGATAGTCTTTTACATAGAAAGGTGCATCTTCTGGAAGTGGATCTACAACTCCGCCTGCTCTTTTATATTCTCCTGTTTTGTAATCTTCTATTCTTTGAGCATTTAAACTTTTTTTCATTTCATAACGCTCATTTTCGTCCATTCTATCAAAATATCCATTTGCATTTACACGACTCATATCATACATTGTAGATGTAACTGTTGCTTTAATTCTTGTATCTATTGCTGCAACATTTAACGCCATTCCTCCCCATCCACAAATTCCAATAATACCAATTCTTTCTGGGTCTACGTTATATTGTACTGATAAGAAATCTACCGCTGCTGAAAAGTCTTCTGTATTTATATCTGGTGATGCAACATAACGAGGTGTTCCTCCACTTTCTCCTGTAAATGAAGGGTCAAATGCTATTGTTAAAAATCCTCTTTCTGCCATAATTTGTGCATATAGTCCTGATGCTTGTTCCTTTACTGCCCCAAATGGTCCACATACAGCAATTGCTGGAAGTTTTCCTTCTAAATCTTTTGGTTCATATAAGTCTGCTGCTAGTGTTATCCCATAACGATTATGAAAAGTTACCTTTCTATGGTTTACACTTTCACTTTTTTCGAATGTTTTGTCCCATTCTTGTGTTAAATTTAATTTTTCTTCCATAATTATACCTTCTTCCTATAATATATTTTTTTAATTTTAATACCAATCATGTTTTTCATCACGATTTAAACTTTCTATTTTTTGCATTTCTTCATCTGTCAATTTAAAATCATAAATTTCTGTATTTTCCTTTATATGTTCTGGATTACTTGAACCAGGAATTACTACAACTCCTCTTTGCAAGTTCCATCTTAAAATTACTTGTGCTGCTGTTACATTATGATTGTTTGCAATTTCAGTAATTGTTTCATCATTTAAAAGCTCTGATGTATGTCCTCTTCCACCAAATGGGTACCAACCTTGCACTACTATTCCTTTACTTTGAATATATTGTACAACATCTAATTCTTGATAATATGGGTGTATTTCATTTTGAACAAGAGCAGGCATTGTATCTACTTGTGGTAAAAATTCTTCTAGTTCTTCTATATACCAATTAGATAATCCAATAGAATGTATCTTTCCTTCTTCTACTGCTTGTTCCATTGCTTTATATGCCTCCACATCATTAGATTGAGTAGAGGATAACACTTAGTGTGCTTTTCCCCTCTCACACCACCACTCAAGCGGTTCTCGCAAGTGGCGGTT
>CALXCG010000013.1 GCA_944386745.1 uncultured Clostridia bacterium
TGTTCCTTGATATATATTATAATTTAAAGTATTATATACTTTTTCACAATGCCACATTATATCTTCTATTATTTCTTCTTGTGTTTTATTTGTTTTAAATATATATGGAAATGTTAATCTCAATTTCTCACCACCTATCTACGTTGTATATTATATCACAACAAACACAAGTTTGCAACAGTATTGTTAAAACTTTTTAAAACATATTGTTCCACTTTCCTAGTATACAAAAAAACTACTGAAAATATTTCAATAGCTTTATAAATAAAATTTTAAATTATTATAATTAATCAAAAACATATGTTATAATTTTTCAATTTCTTCTTTAGGTAAATTAGTTATTTCAATTATATCTTCTACTAAATAACCTTTTTCTTTCATTTTTTTAGCAATTTCTTTATTTTTTAGCAATTTTCCTTCCACACGTCCTTGTTCAAGACCATCACTTTTTCCCTTTTTATAATTATATGCCTTTACTTCTAGTTCATCTAAAATGGCTTTTTCTCTTAATTCGGCTAATCTTCTTATTCTTTCATCTTCACTCATTGTATTTAATTTTTCTTTTGCCTTTTTCATACTTTCGTTATTTTTCATATAATTTGTCACCTCTTTACTTTCCGGATCATTTAAAAAACTTAACCATTCTAGTAGCTTTTCATCCTTTCCAGTAGCTTTATTTTTTCTCATTTTGGTCAACTCAATTATATGTAATTCTAAGTCATCTGTCAAGACTGTTTTTCTGCCTTTTTCTTCAATTATCTTCCATTGAGTATGGAATTCTAAGTTCTCTAATATATCTATTGTAAAATCAGCAATTAAGACACATATAGTTCTTTTTAAGTTTGTATATGGAATACCTTTTTGTAATTCAGTAGAATATTTTCTAGCCCAATAATATAATATTCTTTTTATATTATCTCTGTTATCTAATATCTGCATTTCGATATTGCAATATTCATTATCATTAATTTTAGCAAGGACATCCACAATACCCATTTTATCTTTAAGATTTCTTCTTCTCAGTACTATATTTTGATTTAAATCAACTGTATTAATTTGTTCATCAAGTATAGAACTTAATAAATCTTTTGTAATTTCTTCGCTTCCGACTTCTCCAAAAAGAATTTGAAAAACAACATCAAGTTTTGGAGAAAGAATAGAATTTTTACTTTTTTTATCCTTAGTAGATTTAATAATTTGATTTTCTTGCATAGGCAAGCCTCCTTTGAAAAAATTTACAGTTAAACTTGGATATATTGAATTAAAAATCAAGAATAAAAAAATTATAATTAAAAGTTAATTAAAAAATTTATTTATATATTTAAAAAATAAACAATATATGTAATAGATTAAACTGTTACCATATTTTACCATATATATTTTTAGAAAACAATATAAAAATAAAAATTCACATAAAATTTACACAAAGCAAAAAAAACTGCGCAAAACCAAAATTTATTTTTGATTTTACACAGTTAGCTTTAAACTCTCTTTCTCACTCAGCAAGAACTAATATAAAGCTGGACGGAAAGCAATAGTACCATAACTGTCAGAAATGCTACTATCATAGTGGTAAGAAGCTGGAGTGAAAGAGCCATTGTAGCTTAAATTTTCTCCCCTACCAACACACAGATAGTCAGCATTGTTACTTTTTTCTAATGTCCATCCCCATACATTTCCTGCTTTGCTCTGAACACAAATTTAAAACCACATTTTGTGGTTTATTTCCACATTTTAATAAAAAATAAAATTAAGTATTTAAGTTAAATAAAAATATAATTTTCAATAATTAAAAAAAGCTAATGAAAATTAATTCAATAGCTTTATAAATAAAATTTTAAATTATTATAATTAATCAAAAACATATGTTATAACTTTTCAATTTCTTCTTTAGGTAAATTAGTTATTTCAATTATATCTTCTAGTAAATAACCTTTTTCTTTCATTTTTTTAGCAATTTCTTTATTTTTTAGCAATTTTCCTTCCTCACGTCCCTCTGTACGTCCTTGTTCAAGACCATCACTTTTTCCCTTTTTATAATTATATGCCTTTACTTCTAGTTCATCTAAAATGGCTTTTTCTCTTAATTCGGCTAATCTTCTTATTCTTTCATCTTCACTCATTGTATTTAATTTTTCTTTTGCCTTTTTCATACTTTCGTTATTTTTCATATAATTTGTCACCTCTTTACTTTCCGGATCATTTAAAAAACTTAACCATTCTAGTAGCTTTTCATCCTTTCCAGTAGCTTTATTTTTTCTCATTTTGGTCAACTCAATTATATGTAATTCTAAGTCATCTGTCAAGACTGTTTTTCTGCCTTTTTCTTCAATTATCTTCCATTGAGTATGGAATTCTAAGTTCTCTAATATATCTATTGTAAAATCAGCAATTAAGACACATATAGTTCTTTTTAAGTTTGTATATGGAATACCTTTTTGTAATTCAGTAGAATATTTTCTAGCCCAATAATATAATATTCTTTTTATATTATCTCTGTTATCTAATATCTGCATTTCGATATTGCAATATTCATTATCATTAATTTTAGCAAGGACATCCACAATACCCATTTTATCTTTAAGATTTCTTCTTCTCAGTACTATATTTTGATTTAAATCAACTGTATTAATTTGTTCATCAAGTATAGAACTTAATAAATCTTTTGTAATTTCTTCGCTTCCGACTTCTCCAAAAAGAATTTGAAAAACAACATCAAGTTTTGGAGAAAGAATAGAATTTTTACTTTTTTTATCCTTAGTAGATTTAATAATTTGATTTTCTTGCATAGGCAAGCCTCCTTTGAAAAAATTTACAGTTAAACTTGGATATATTGAATTAAAAATCAAGAATAAAAAAATTATAATTAAAAGTTAATTAAAAAATTTATTTATATATTTAAAAAATAAACAATATATGTAATAGATTAAACTGTTACCATATTTTACCATATATATTTTTAGAAAACAATATAAAAATAAAAATTCACATAAAATTTACACAAAGCAAAAAAAACTGCGCAAAACCAAAATTTATTTTTGATTTTACACAGTTAGATTTAAACATATATACTGTATATAGTTAATTCATAATATTAAATTTGATTTTACACACTTAACTTGAAACTGTTAGCACTACTTCGCATAAAGTGTGAGGCGAGAAGAATAGATGATGTCCGTATCGTTCGGAAAATCGTTGTCACGGTAACTCAGTGAATTGCTGTGGTTGTAGTAACCGACCTTTAAGAACTCGAGTACTGGTGTTGTTGGCCTCTAATGTCCATTCTAATCTACCACCATAAAGGTCATATACATTTTTTATTACATCTTTGTCCCCTTCTGGTCCTGTTATAGTTGAATTTGTATTTTTTATTGCATCATTTGCACTTGTTACATTCTCTCCATTTTCTTGCATCCATCTCATCATTGCATCATATTGACTTCCCCATACCATACTACTTTCTACACTACTTGTATTATATGTCTTTCCATATGCATATAATCCATACCATCTATTTGCACTAGAAGTAACTGGTGATAATGCTGTACTATTTTTCTTACTTTGAGCTGTATTACTACTAGATTTACTCATTTCATATCTACCTATATAAAATCCACCATATTTTTCTATACTCTTAATCATAGTATTATAATCATTCTGCATTGTATTTTTAAATGCTGTTATATCAGCGTATTCAGCTGTATTACTTGTTAATATTCCCTTTATTATATTTAAATATGTTGAATTATTATCAAGGCTAGATACTGTATCTGGTTCTCTTAATCCACTATTTTCTGTATATGTTGTATTTGGTGTATTAGCATTAAAGCTATTTCCTGTAGTTGTTGCATATAGCTTTCCTACTATTTTTGTATTATTACTATGTGTTTTACATACTATTTGGTCATTTTCTAATTGTAAATTACAATTTCCACCTGCTGTTGAACATTGTGCCATTTCATTTATATCTCCTACTGGTATCCATACAAATTCATTTCCTGTACTATTATGATTTTCATCTATTGCATCTGTTATTACTAATCCATTTTCTATACTATTTATCGTATCACTTGTTCCTACTGCAAATCCTTCTGGTATCCATGCTGTTTGTCCATTTTTTGTATATTGTTGTGTACTATTATATATATCTGAAAATTTCTCTACATATTTTCCATTTGTTATCTCTACTGTATATGTTGTCTTTCCACCATTACTTTGTTCTACTACAAATTTATATTCTCCATTATCTTCTACTTCATATGTTGTTGTAGTTGTATTTTCTACACTTGTTCCATCTGGTTTTGTTATCTTTGTTATTTCCCCTTCTGTTGCTTCTGCATTTATTGTTATTGTTATTTTCTCTCCTTCATTCACTTGTGTATCTGGACTTATTGTATGACTGACTTTTGGTCCTGGTATCATTTGCTCTACTTTTCCACTAGTACTTATAAAGTATTTTCTTCCTGTATCTGTTATTGTTACTATAAAGCCTTGCTCTCCATTGTTTTCTCCTTTTTCTAAGTTGTATTTATTTTCTCCAAAATTATTTTCTAATTCTGGATCTAAATATTGTTCTAATATCTCTTTTCCATCATTATCTATTAGTGATGCCTGTGCTGATAATTCTACCATTTCTCTTTCTTCTGCTATTCCTGTATTTATTTTTGCATCTTGTGCTCTGGTTAATATTCCATTCTCACCAGTCAAAGTCGCAATACTAACTCCTGCTAATATTAAAAGAACAATTATAGTAATAACAAGTGCTATCAAAGTAATACCATTTTGAAATTTTTTTGTATTAGGTTTTAGTTGTTTCATAAAACATTTTCCTTTCTTTCTTCTTTTGATTTTCCAAAATTATATTATCATAAACGAAATCGCTTTGCAAGCAAAAATAGGTGCATAATTAAAATATTTTATAGTATAAAATACTTGCAAAGGATGAAAGTATATGAATAAATTAAAAATACCAGAAAATCATAGTGGAGTTAGCAAGACTCTTAGGTTACCAGAAAACATAGTAGATGAAATTCAAAATCTTGCTAACCTTAAAAATTTGTCATTTAACAAAGTTGTAATATCCTTACTAGAATTTAGTTTGAATAATTTAGATGAAGAAGATAAAAAGAAATTAGAAAAATTACAAAAATAATTTATTTAAAGATAGATGTAGGTCTATCTTTTTAAACTAAATGTAACTGTTGTATCATTGTCTAGATAAAATATTATTTTATCTTTTTCATTTTCAATTTTATATACTTGATTTAAATTAATCTTTATTGAATTATTACTGTTATCATCTATAATATTCAAAACATCATATTCAACAAAGTATTTTAATTTATTAATTGAATATGTACTTTCAACAAATCCATTTTGATTTATTATTACAGCCTTTTCAATAAAATTATTTAAGATTTTTTCTAAATCATCATTTATATTTTTTAACATTTTTTATCACTCCATTTCATTAAACTTATATATATTATTTTGCCAATTTATTTAATAATTATACGAATTTATAAAATATCATATTTAATGAGATTTAAATTATTTGAGATGATTATAGCATTGTTGAATTTGCAATACAAAGAACGAATCCGTAAAAATATAAAAATCTCATAAAATTTTTATATGAACGAAAAAAGTCTAGTAATTGAAATAATTTTGTGATAAAATAAATCACGTTAAAAACTAAGAGACGAGATGATTTTTTCTCCGTCCCTAAATCATTTGAAAGGATTGATACAATGGAAAAAATAATAAAAACAATAGCAGAAGAGCTAAACATACAAACAAAACAAGTAGAAGCGGCAGTAAAATTAATAGACGAAGGAAACACAATTCCATTTATTGCACGTTATAGAAAAGAAGTAACAGGAGGTCTAAGTGACGAAACACTTAGGGACTTAGGAGAAAGATTAAACTACCTAAGAAATTTAGAACAAAGAAAAGAAGAAGTTGTAAAATCAATAGATGAGCAAGGAAAATTAACTGATGAAATCCTGCAAGCAGTTGCAATAGCAAAAACACTTGCAGAAGTTGAAGATATATATAGACCATATAAGCAAAAAAAGAAAACAAGAGCAACAGTTGCAAAAGCAAAAGGACTAGAGCCACTTGCAAATATTATTATAGAACAAAAAGAAACAACACCAATAATAGAAATTGCAAAACAATACGTAAATATAGATAAATTATCTGATGAAGATAAGAAAAATAAAGATAAAGTAGTTGCAACAGCAGAAGATGCAATACAAGGAGCATTAGACATTATTGCAGAAAACATTTCAGATGAACCAAAATACAGAAAACAAATAAAAAGAATCTGTTATAGAGAAGGACTTATTGAAACAAAAGCATCAAAACCAGATGAAAAATCTAATTATGAAATGTACTATGATTATCAAGAAGCAATAAAATACATACCAAGCCATAGAATTCTAGCAATAAATCGTGGAGAAAAAGAAGATTTCTTAAAGGTAAAAATAGAAAAGCCAGAAGATAAAATTTTAGCATACATTGAAAGAGATATTATAAAAGGTGAAACACAATTTACTGAAATGCTAAAAGAAACAATTTTGGACAGTTTTAAAAGATTAATAGAACCATCTATTGATAGAGAAATTCGTTCGGATTTAACAGAAAAAGCTGAAGATAAAGCAATTAAAGTATTTGGTAAAAACTCAAAACAATTGCTATTAGGAGCACCAATCAAAGGTAAAACTGTTATGGGATTTGACCCAGCATATAGAACAGGATGTAAAATAGCAATTATAGATGAAACAGGTAAATTATTAGATTATACAACAGTATATCCAACAGAACCACAAAATGATGTTGAAGGAGCTAAAAAAGAGCTATTAAAATTAATAGAAAAAGATAAAGTTGATATGATTGCAATAGGAAATGGTACAGCTTCAAGAGAATCAGAAATGTTTGTTGCAGATATGATAAAAGAAGCCTCAAGAGATGTGCACTATGTTATAGTAAGCGAAGCAGGAGCATCTGTATATTCAGCATCAAAACTTGCAACAGAAGAATATCCAGATATAAATGTTTCAATTAGAGGTGCAATTTCAATTGCAAGACGTTTGCAAGACCCATTAGCAGAACTTGTAAAAATAGATCCAAAAGCAATAGGTGTTGGACAATATCAACATGATGTAAATCAAAAGAAATTGCAAGAGAGCTTAACAGGAGTTGTAGAAGATAGTGTTAATAAAGTAGGAGTAGATGTAAATACTGCAACACCTTCACTACTTAGCTATGTTTCAGGAATCAACAATACAATTGCAAAAAATATTGTAAAATATAGAGACGAAAATGGAAAATTAAAAAATAGAAAACAATTATTAAAAGTTCCAAAACTAGGAAAAGTAGCATTTGAACAATGTGCAGGTTTCTTAAGAATATTTGATGGTGATAATCCATTAGAAATTACAGCAGTTCACCCAGAAAGTTATGAAGCTACTGAAAAATTATTAAATCAATTAGGATTTGATAAAAATGATTTAAGAAATAAAGAAAAATTAGAAGAATTAAGAAATAAATTAAAAACAATTGATGTAGCAAAAACTGCAAAAGAATTAGAAATAGGAGAAATGACATTAACAGACATTATTGAAGAACTTTCAAAACCAGGAAGAGACCCAAGAGAAGATATGCCAAAACCAATTTTACGTTCAGATGTACTAAAAATTGATGATTTAAAAGAAGGAATGGTATTAACAGGAACAGTTAGAAATGTTATAGATTTTGGAGCATTTGTAGATATTGGTGTTAAACATGATGGTTTAGTTCATATTTCTGAAATGAGTGATAAATTTATTAAGAATCCATCAGATGTTGTTTCTGTTGGAGATATTGTTAAAGTTAAAGTTATTAAAATTGATAAAGAAAGACAAAAAGTTGGACTTTCAATGAAAGTTTAGCAGGGATTAGGGGGACGGTCCTAAAAATCCCTGTTTTAATTTAAATCTTAATAAGCTATTAAAAATAGTATAAAATTTATGAATTTCGAATGCGAATGAAATCATTTTAGAAAATATTAAATTACCTAATAGGAGAATCTCAAACTAGCTTTGAGAGGTGCCTATTAGGTAATTTTAAATTTTCTTAATGATGTAATGTTAGCCGAGAAATGAAATAAATTTTATACTATTTTATAATAGCAAAAGAATAAAACAAAAAAACAGGGATTTTTAGGACCGTCCCCCTAATCCCTGTTTTCTATATCGCCTTTATATTTCTCTTGAATTTCCTTTATCTCATCAAAATGATTTTCCAAAATATCCAAAAAAGCATCATCCAATTCTGGGTCGAATTGTGTACCCCTACATCTCTTAAACTCTGAAATAACAGTTTCAAGAGGTAAAGAATCTCTATAAGTTCTCCTTGATGTCATAGCATCAAAACTATCTGCAATTGCTGTAATTCTAGCCAAATATGGAATTTCCTCACCTTTCAATTGACTAGGATAACCATGACCATCATATCTTTCATGATGATGTTTTACAATTGGAATAATATCCTTAAATAAAGTGGCAGTAGATAAAATGTGAGCTCCAATTGAAGGATGATTTTTTATTTCTGAATACTCATCATCTGTAAGTTTAGTTTCCTTCTGTAAAATAGTATCAGGAACACCAATTTTTCCAACATCGTGGAATAATCCACCAATTTGCAAAGTACGTAAATCCTGATCAGATAATCCAACTTTCTTACCTAATAACACAGAAAATTCTGAAACTCTATCAGAATGACCTCTTGTATATGTATCTTTAGCTTCAACCGTATATCTCAAAGTTTGAATGCTTTCTAAATAAGCCTGTTCTAACTTTTCATATGTATCAGCTAATTCTTCATTTATATGTTTAATCTCATTCATCTGTTTAATAGATTTAATTCCAGATTCAATTAAAAGTAATAATTGGTCAAACTTATCACTTTTTTCACAATAACCCTGAATATCTAATCTACGTATTGTTTCTAATGGAGGCGCTAAATCCTTATGACCAGTTAATAACAAGATATATAATTCTTTATTAAATTTTCTAATTTCTTCTACAACCTGGTCACCATGAAAAGGAGTCATAATAAAGTCTAAAACCATTAAATCAAAATGTTCATTTCTGACTCTTTCTATTGCTTCTTGTGGGTCAGTTATACCTGTAAAATCATATCCACTTCTTTTTAGAAATATTGATAAAGAATCAATGATACCTTGCTCATCATCAACTGCGATGATTTTGTAATTCTTATTTTCACTATTTTCTACATTTTGAAGACCTTTTCTCATATTTCTACTATCCTCCATTCTATTCTTTAAGTTATAATAATTGTAATTTATATAATGTAAAAACAATATTATGCTCGAATATAATAGATTAATGTCACTTTTTCCACATTATATTAATAAAATGTGGAAAAAGCAAGAGTTTTTGAAATTTTTTTGAAATTGGAAAAATTTAGATAAAAAAAGACAAACTATTTGTAAAAATTTACTCATTTATCTTGATAAAAATAAAAATATGTAGTATATTAAATAAGCCTTTCGACAATAAGTTTGAAAGGAGGTGTAAAATTTACAAATGAAAAAGTACATCAAATTAATTGCATTGGTTACTATTCTTTTAATTTTAAAAGAAATAGATGACTAATCAGAATTAAAGACTAGGATTTGCCCTCCTAGTCTTTAATAATGAAAAAAGACTAATCCTTTTGCCCTATTAGTCTTTTTCCCAGTGTTAAATTTACAAACGATTTACATCAAATTAATTTGCTTATAAGCTAAATATAGTATACTACAATAATTATCACATGTCAATAAATTCACAAAATTTAAAATAATTAATCAATCGGTAAACTAATAATAAATGTAGTACCTTTTCCGTCTTCTGACTCAAAAGTAATATTACCATTAAAATGAGCACGGATTGTAGAATAAGACATATACAATCCTAAACCAGTACCATTTTTACCTTTAGTAGTAACCATTTCCTTAAACAACTTATCTTTAGCCTCTTGAGAAAGCCCTGTAGCATAATCCTTAACAGAAATAAGCAAATTATTATTTTCTTTAGTCACAATTAAATCAATATTCTGCTCAGGTTTTCCGTTATAAGCCTGAATTGAATTTGAAATCATATTATTAATAACCTGAACCAAGCTATTAACATCACCTTTAAGCATTAAATTTTCATCAACTTTTAAAGAAATGTTCAAATAAACAATAGCATTTTTAAGTTCATGTTTCATCAAAATATTAACTCTCTTCAATAATTCACCAATAGTAAAAGTAATATCCTGTTCATTAGATAATGTCACAGCTTGACCTTTAACAGCAGTAATTACATCTGACATATACTCAGTATGAGTTTTAATTTTTTCAACCCAAGAAGACATATCTTTAGCGATATCATGATGATCTTGACTGTTTACTTCTGGATCATCAATAGACGAATCATATTCTTTAATTAAATCATTTAAACCTTCAGCAGCTCCTGATATAGACATTATAGGTGTTTTTAAGTTATGTGCAATACCACCAATTAACTGACCAAGTGAAGCTAAACGTTCTTTTTCCATTAAAGTTTCTTGGCTGTCATGTATTTTTTCAATATTACGTTTTGTTAAGTCTTGAATCTTATTAAATTCAACCGTAAGTTCACCAAGTTCATCATTAGAAATAATAGGTATCTTTCTAAATTCTGCATTATTCTTAGTATTTATATCATTAAGACCATTTACTATCATCTTTATCTGATTTGATAGAGATGTAGAATAATACCATAATAAGAATGATATAATACCAAACAAAACGATAAAAGAAATTACAATATAAAATAGAGCATTTCCACCATCTATAGGAAATTTAATACCTACAATATAATCGTTATTATTCACATTTACATGCTTTACATATCCTTGAGTATTAACAGCATAATGCTCGTAGACTCTACCATCAAATTCATCTGATAATTCATATATATATTTTGTAAAGAAATCTGTTAAAGGTTCTCCATCTGAAGTAATTACATCCTTATTATTATCAATAATGAAATAAGTATCAGTATCATTCATATATTCTAAAGAATCAAGAATATTAATTAATTGATCTTCAGTATATGAAGCATTTTCATCAAAAACGTATGAAAATTCATTTTTATAATATTTGTAAGTATCATCACCTCTAGCTTTAACTAGTCTAGAATAAGAAACTATTGCAATGAAAAACAAACCAGCAATTAAAAGAGGTAATAAAATTAGCATCATATCATTAGAAAGTTTTGAATGCTTCATATCCAATTTATTATCTTTAAATGTCTTCATCAATATTGATTTAAATAAATTCTTAGAAAACACATAAGATATTGTTGCATTAAATGTAAGCAGAGTAAGCCATAATATAGCAACAGTTATACCAGAAGATTCTACTTCATGTTTTACAACTGGCATACCTAAACCAATAGTAATTGCAATAAAAGGTATAATTATTTGCAATAGATAAAACTTCTTTGGTGCAGTTAATAAAGTATTTCTAATTTCATGTACACTATATAATTTAGAGTTTATACCACCAGACCTTTCCCAATTTGCTATTTTTTTAAATAAAAAATAACGTTGATACAATGTAAATAAAGAAGTTATTAATACATATAATATAATAAATTGTGCTGTATAAGTAAGGCCACCATATTCAACTTGAAACTGTGTATCAACAGTTCCAGGTGGATAATTTAAGATTCTATGCATGATTGGGTACAAAGTCCATGCACAAATAGAAATTGTAATAAAATATGAAAGTATAACTTTCTGATAAGTATATAAATGAAATGATTTCTTCGTTTTCTTTTGCATAATATTTCCCCCTAAATTTCAAGATTTTTTATATAATTAGTCAATTTGTACAAATAATCTAAATCTATTTTATCATATTTAAAATTCAAATGTTCCAAATATTCTAAAGTTATATCACAATTTGTCTTGATATTCAAATATGGGATATTAGTATATAAACTATAATCACTTATAACTAAAGAATTAGCAGATAAATCCAATTTTGAAATTTTCTTATAAAACTGTTCATCAGTTACAATTTTAATATTATATCCTAATTTATTTAACATTTCTACTAAACTTCTCATATTAAACTTATAAGGGTTAAAAACATGAAAAATTTTATTTAGGCATCCATAATTATCAATAATACCAATTATAGCATCTGCAACATTATCTACAGGAGACATATCAAAATTTTGAACAACACTACTTTCAAAATAAAATTTATTTTTAATAATAAATTGCAATTTGTTATAAAAAGCATTGCTATCTATATTATATTGAAATACCCCATCAGAATGTCTTGCAGTAAGATTACCAATTCTATAAATGTTTGCTCTTAGCATACCATTTTTTATACTATTAAGTAAAAATTCTTCTGTTAAAAGTTTACTTTTAATATAATAATTTTCATTATAATTTTGACCTATAAAAAAGTCCTCTTCAGTAAAATAAACATCATCTGAAGTATTATTTAAAGGCATAAAATCACCAGAAACACTGATAGTTGAAATATGATTTAGAAAAATATCATATTTCATACAAAAATCAGCAACATTTTTGGTACCTTTTAAATTTAACTTTTCAAATTCCTCATATTTACCCATATGCTTAACCAATGCAGCAGAATGTATAACTAAATCAAGAGTATTACCCAAAGTTTTATATTGCTCATCAGAGAAACCTAAATTTTTATAAGTAATATCCCCAACAATAACTTTAATCTTACTAAATAAAAACTCTTCAGTATATTTATCTTTAAAATAAAAATTAAACATACTAATAATCCTTTTTTTAGCATTTTCCACAGAAGAACTTCTAACTAAACAATATATAGTACAATCTTTATCTAGCAAATCCCTCAATAAATGAATACCTAAAAAGCCAGTACAACCAGTAAGTAACACATTTTTAAAACTATGTTTTTTAGGATGTAAATTATCTGTATCATGCTTTAAAAATGGGTAAATATCTGAAGACAGATTGTTCTCAGCATCAGAATTAGTATTTTCTAAGGCAAAGCATAAATCTTTAACATTAGAATAATCATAAAAATATTGAGTTGGTACTGATATATTTAAAGCAGAAAGCATTGATTGCATTTTAATAATAGACAAAGAATCAATACCAAGATTAGTAAAATCTTCGTTAATACTAATATTTTTTATTGATAAACAATCTTCTAAAGCCTTACAAACTACTTTTTGAAGTTCAGTTTGTGGTTTTACATATTTATTATCTTTAGAATTTTTAAAAGGTGATGGCAATTTTTTTCTATCTATTTTTCCATTAACAGTAAGAGGCAAACTAGGTAATGGAATAAAATAAGATGGAATCATATAATAAGGTAATTTTTTAGCCAAAAATACCTTTAACTCATAATTTTGAATAGTAAAATCAGAAGTATAATAAGCACACAAAAATTCCCTGTTATTATATGAATAATCTATAACAGCACAATTTTTTATAAATCTATGACTAGATAGAACAGTTTCGATTTCACTAAGTTCTATCCTGTATCCTCTAATTTTAATTTGAGAATCTGCTCTTCCATAAAAAATTAATTCACCTTGTTTTGTCCAGGCAACAATATCACCAGACTTGTACATCATAAGAGAAGAGTCAAAAATATTTTGCGAAAAAGCCTTTTTAGTTAAATCTTCTCTTCCAAAATAACCTTTAGAAACACCATCACCTGAAATATACAACTCACCCTTTACACCAGGAGGACAAAGGTTTAAATTTTTATCCAAAACATAAAACTTAACATTTGCCAAAGGTTTTCCAATAGTAATTACTTTATTTGTTTTAGCTAATTTTTTACAACAACAACCAACTGTTGTTTCAGTAGGACCATACATATTATAGATATTAGCAGAAGTAATTAAATTCAAATCATTCAAAAAAGATTGATTTAAAGCCTCTCCACCAATACCGATATCTGTTAATAATTTGAAACTATCTCTACAATTATTAGCAGACATTAAAGATAATATCTTGCTAGGAGTCCCATACAAAACATTAACATTATATTTCAAAATTAAATCATTTAACATAGTATAATCATTAAGTTCATCAGAAGTTGCTAAAACTAAAGTTAAACCATTCAAAATCGTTACCCATAATTCATACCCAAAAACATCAAAAGAAATAGAGGCAATAGAAAGCACAGTCTTATCTGAAGAATATTCAACTTCTCTTGATATTCCTAATAAATAATTATGGAAATTCTTATGTGTTATAGTAACTGCTTTAGGGTTTCCAGTAGAACCAGAAGTATAAAGTAAATACATATTATCATCAGAAGTTACTTTTTTACACACGTATTTTTTATTTAAATTCATATCAAAAACACTATCTATGTGGATTAAATTTTCAAAATCATAAACAGAATTTGAAATCACATATTTAGAATTTGAATTATCTATCATATATTTTTTTCTGTCCATAGGATGTGAAGAATCAATAAGAACATATGAACAGCCACACTTCAAGACAGATAATATCACAATAATTAAATCAATAGACCTATCTAATATTATTGAAATATTATCTCCAACTCTTATGTTGTAGTTATCATGTAAGAAAGCTGCAAATTTATCAGACATACAATCCAAATCATTAAAAGTGATTATTTGATTGTTACATATAATAGCTTCCTTATTTGGATTAGAAATAACTTGTTCCTTAAATAAATCGATAATTGTTTTTGTAGAGTCATATTCTACAAAAGTATTATTAAATTGATTTAAAATTAAATCTTTTTCTTCATTAGTAACCAATTGAATATCTTTAATTAAAATATCCTTATTTTCCATTACTTGTTCGCAAATATGTAATATTCTATTATGAATATCTTTAATCTGAGAATTATCAAAAAAACAATTTTGATAATCATAAATAAAAGAAAAATTATCTGTATCATCCATATCATAAATATGTAATACTAAAGGAATTGATGAATAACCATTAAAAAACCATTCTGTAGAATAATTAATATTGTCCTTAGAATGATTCATTCTAGCATTTTGATAAGATACAGAAGTATTGTAAATATTTTCTTTAATATTAAATTTATTTTTTATATCTTCAACTAAAGTTTGAGAAGGATATTTTTCATGTCTTAAATAAGAAAATTGACATTTATTAAGTTCTTTTATGCAATCATAAAAAGAAGTATTAAAATCTATATTTAATTTATAAAGCATATTATTTACAAAAAGCCCAAAAGTTTCCTTTTCCCTCATTGAGCTCCTATTCAATATTGGAGAAGACAAAACAACACTATCTGTCTGTTTAATTTTTCCTTCATAAATCCCCATTAAAAATAAAATAAAAGTAAAAGGAGAAGTTTTAATTTCCTTACAGAAATTAATAATTTTTTCAGTTAAACTCTTTGTTAATTTAAATTCAGCCCTACTTGCTTCAAAAGAAATAGCAGAAGTAGTGTTTAAATTACCAGAGAAAGCATCATCAAATATATTTTTGTCAAAAAGATTATTCCAAAATTCTCTATCTTTTTCAAATCTAGAACTTAATTTGTATTTTTCTTCTTGATTAACAAAATCTGAATAATCAAAATCACAAGAAAAATCTATATTTTCATTTTTTAATAGTCCAGAATAAATAGAGATAATAGAACTAACCAATATGCTCATTGACCAAGCATCACATATTAGATGATGAATACAAACAAAGAAACCACCTGTATTATCAGTTGTTTCATAGATTTCAAAATAGTATAAAGGAGAATCAAATAAAGGAAAAACTCTCCTAGAAATTGAATTAAAAACTTCTTCCTTATTTTCAGGAGTCAAATAAATATAATCAACAGAAAATGGAGTATATTCCTTTTCATATTGAGTAATACTATCACTTTTTTGATTAAGCTGATATCTAATATTTTTATTCTTTTTGACAAAAATATTAATAGCTTTTTCAAGAAGTTTAACATCAATTTTAGAATTAATAACAACTCTTCCTGAAATGTTATTTATGCTAGTATTTGGAAAAAATTGTTCTGTATTTAAAATTGCCTTTTGAGGCTCTGTTAAATTAATATTATTTAAAGACATCCTTTATCACCCTTTTTAAATAAGTTTTATAATTGAACTTTATCAGAATTATATATATATATTAAAAAAAAATCAAGAAAAAGATGTTGAAAAATCAATAATTTTATTATAAAATGCAAAAAAAGAGAAGGGAATGGTGTTAAATGAAAAATAGTAAAGCTAGAAAAGAAAATGACATCAAGAATCCTAAGGAAAAAGAACAAAAAAAACCAAAAAAAGCAACAAAAGAAGCAGAAAATTTTAAAGATTTAATTATAAGATATGAAAATTTTGGAAAGTTAGTAGCTTTCAAATACAAACAAAATAATGAAATAAAAGAAATAACATATGAACAATTTGCAAAAGACATTAAAGCCTTAGGGACAGCTTTAATTGATATGAAAGTAAAAAGAGTAGCAGTAATAGGAACTAATAGTTATAAATGGTGTACAACATATCTTGCAACTACAACAGCAGGAAAAGTTATTGTGCCACTAGATAAAGCACTAACAGATATTGAAATCGGAAATTTAATCAAAAGAAGTGAAGTAGACACAATTGTTTATGAGAAAAAATATCAAAAAGCAATTGATGAAATAATCGAAAAAGGTTGTAATCTAAAAAATTTAATTTGTATGGACTCTAAAGGAAAAAAAGAGGTTCTTTCTTATGACAAAGTTCTAGAAAAAGGAAAAGAAATGTTAGAAAAAGGAGATAACAGATATGATGATGTAAAAATAGATTCATATAAAATGTCAATAATGCTATTTACATCAGGAACTACAAATGAGCCAAAAGCAGTAATGTTATCACAAAATAATATAGTTTCAAATATTGAGGCACTAAATAGAATTGTTAAAGTATACAAAACAGATACATTATTATCATTTTTACCAATACATCATACATTTGAATGTACAATAACATTCTTATTTGGAACATTTAATGGGGCAACAGTAGCATTTTGTGAAGGATTAAGATATATTCAACAAAACCTAAAAGACTATAAAGTAACAATATTTGTAGCAGTTCCATTAGTATTAGAAACAATGTATAAAAAAATACAAAAAGCAATTAAAGAAAAAGGAAAAACAGAATTAGTAAATAAAATGATAAAAATATCAAATGGATTATTAAAATGCCATATAGATATAAGAAAAATAGTATTTAAAGAAATATTAGATAATTTTGGCGGACATTTAAGAGTAGTATTTTATGGTTCAGCACCAATGCCTAAAGATACAATAGTAGGATACAATAACTTAGGAATCGAGCTAATACAAGGATATGGATTAACAGAAACATCACCAGTAGTATCATCAGAAACAGATAAAAAGAAAAGACCAGGATCAATAGGATTAGTTTTAGATAATTTAGAATGTAGAATTGATAATCCAGATAAAGATGGAGTTGGAGAAATAACTGTAAAAGGACCAAGTGTAATGCTTGGATATTACAATAATGAAAAAGCAACAAAAGAAGTATTAAAAGATGGATGGTTTTCAACAGGAGATTACGGATATTTAGACAAAGATGGCTTTTTATACATAACTGGAAGAAAGAAAGACGTAATAGTTCTAAGAAATGGAGAAAATGTCTACCCACAAGAAATAGAAGCATTAATAAATAAATTGCCATATGTAAAGGAAAGTTTAGTATATCAAAGAGGACAAAGCAAAACAGATACAATGTTATGTGCAAAAATTGTTTATGATGCAGACGCAATTAAAGATGCTTTTGGTAAAAAATCAGAAGAAGGATACAAAGAAGAAATTTGGAAACAAATTAAAGAAATAAATAAAGATTTGCCACTATTTAAGCATATCAAGAAAATTGAGATTACAACAGAAGAATTAGAAAAAACTACAACACAAAAAGTTAAAAGATATAAAGAATTGCAAAAAGTAGCAAACAGGGATTAGGGGGACGGTCCTCTAATCCCTGTTTTTTTGCACAGTATTCAAAAACAGGTTTAAATTATAAAAAATAGTAAATACTATTTTTGAGGTGGCCAATTTGAAAAAAAGAAAAAAATACACAAAAAAATCCATAAAAAAGAAAGTAATCATGACAAGTATAATTCTAATATTTTTATGGATTTTTGCATTTTATTTATATATAACATATCAAAACATAGAAGTTACACCAAGTAACTATGAAGCTACGAGAACAAAATCCACAATAGAAGAACAAACTGTGGAAAGTGAAGAAGAAAAAAGCCAAACAATAGCAGATATGTTAGAAGAAACAACAAGAAAAGTAGTAGGAATATCAAAACTAAAAAATACGGGAAGTAGCATATTTTCATCAAATTCAGAAAATGATTTAGGATTAGGTACAGGAGTTATTGTATCAAATGATGGATATATATTAAGTAATGAACACGTTACAGGAGCAAAATATAGTAAATGCTATGTAACATTAGAAAATGGGAATACTTATGATGGAACAGTAATGTGGAGTGATTCAAGTATAGACTTATCAATCACAAAAATAAATGCAAAAAATTTAGAAGCGGTAACATTTGGAAATTCGGAAAACATAAGAGTGGGAGAAAGTGTATATGCAATAGGAAATCCAATAGGATATGAATTCAGAAGAACAGTAACTTCAGGAATTATAAGTGCAAAAAACAGAACAATAAAAATAGAAGAAAACGACCAATCTTCATATATGACAGATTTAATTCAAACAGATGCAACAATAAATCCTGGAAATAGCGGAGGGCCATTAATTACACCAAATGGAGAAGTAATAGGAATAAATACTGTTAAAATAACATCAGCAGAGGGAATAGGGTTTGCAATTCCAATAGATATTGTAAAACCAATAATTGAAAGTTTCAAAATCACAGGGACTTTTGAAGAAGCACAAATAGGAATATATGCCTATGATAAAGAAGTAATACCATATTTAAATAAAAGTTTAAGTTTCGAAAAAGGAATATATGTTGCACAGATTACAAAAAATGGTCCAGCAGACAACACAGAACTAAAGGAGGGAGATATTATTACTAAAATTGATGATGTCGAATTAAATACTATGAATGATTTACGAAAATATATTTACACAAAAAAGCCAAAAGATGAAGTTACACTAAGTGTCACAAGAGGAAAAACACAAAAAACAATAACAATAACACTAGGAGGGATTTAGGGGACGGTCCTAAAAATCCCTAAAAACAGGGATTTTAAGCTCCGTCCCTCAAATCCCTCTTCCATAAAGTCATATTTCCTTGAATAATCCTTAGTCTCAGTATTTGATTGATAAACTTCAGAACGATTTTGCATTAAAAATTCAATTATTTCATAAACATCTATCCAAATTTCATTAGGGCTGTCAACTTGAGATTCATCAAAAATCAATTGCATACCAAAATGTAAGTGAGGAACATTAATATTATTAACATTTTCTTTTGTACTATAACCGGTCATACCTAAATAACCTATAACATCTCCAGCTTTAACAGTCATTCCTTCTTCAATACCTTCTGCATATGGATGATTTTTTCGCAAATGAGCATAATAGTAATAACGCTTACCATCAAAGCTACGTATACCAATTCTCCAACCACCATATTGATTCCAACCTAAATGCTCAATAATTCCAGACTCAACAGCAATAATAGGAGTTCCTATACTTCCCATTAAATCATTTCCAAGATGGACTCTTTTAAAACCGTATGAACGAGAATTACCGAAATCGTCATAATGACTGAAAGAATAGTTTTTGGTAATAGGCAAAAAGGCTTTTAAACCATATCTATCTTCCATAATTTTAGTGTCAGCAATACCGTAGATTATTTTCATTATTTATTAAATTATTAATACTATTGGAGTTATCAATATTATTTGAACTAGTAGAAGTTTTTGAATTATAAGAGACATTTCCGAGATGAATTTTCAACTTCAATTGAGTAATTTCCAATAAAACCAGACAAAACAGCACTATATGCCTCATAATAATAATCGTAAAATTTCATATCACTTGTCAAATCAGACATTTGCTCTCCACTATCTAGTTTTGCAACAAGATTATCCAAATCAGATTTTTTGAAATTCTTAAAATTACCACCATTTTGAGCCGATAAATAAGCCAAAAGTTCAATCCAATTGTACTTAACTTCTGCATCACTATTATGTGATTCAATATCTAATTTAGAAGTCAATTTCATAGCTTCAGCGGTAACATTAAAATCAACCCATTTTATATAATCTTTGCTAGAAGAATCATCACTAGAAGTACCTTCATCATTTGCAAAAGAGTAGAAAAGAACTATTGACAAAATAACGACTAATATTATAATGATAGTGAAAATAAAAATTTTTTTATTTATTTTGAAAGACTTAATTAACATACACTTCACCAATATAAATATATGATAGGAGATGATTTAACATGAATAAATATATGAAATTAGCAAAGCAAAACGCAGAAAATGGAATAGAAAATAATGAAGGAGGTCCATTTGGTGCACTTATAACAGATAAAGAAGGAAATATAATTGCAAATGGAAACAATAAAGTGTTAAAAAATAATGACCCAACTGCTCATGCAGAGATTGTAGCAATTAGAGAAGCATGTAAAAAATTAAATACTTATGATTTATCAGAATATATATTATATTCTTCTTGTGAACCATGCCCAATGTGTTTATCTGCAATTATTTGGTCAAATATCAAAAAAGTATATTTTGGATGTAACAAAAAAGATGCAGGCGAGATTGGTTTTAGGGATGATATGATTTATGAGTATTTAAAAGGAAACAATAAAGATTTAATACAACTAGAAGAAATGGATAGAGATGAGTGTTTAAAGACTTTTGAAGAATATAAAAAGCAGAATGGTGTAATTTATTAAAAGTTTAAAACAAGAAAATCATTAGAGAAGATAGATATAGCCAGCCACATAGAGAAGCACAACCTATCCATTGTGAGATTATGAACGCACTTCAAAATAGTTAATAATACTTGAAGAAACAACTAATTGTATAAAAGAGATAGTAGAAAGGATATCGAAAACGTCATATAGGGGAAGTTTTAAAATAACCCTAAGGTGCCATACTTAAAAGATACGATATTGAGAATTAGAATAAAAGCAACAAAAGTTATTTGCTTCAACTTTTAACTTATTTACATGTTACTAATTAAGTAATATTTTATGTAAAAAAAGTATAAGAAAAAAACCACCAAAATGTTGTAAAAAATATTTAACAAAAAATATAATAAATAAAAAGCATTTTGGAGGGAAAAGAAAGTGAAAGAAACAAAAGCACAAATAAATGGTATAACATTAATAGCACTTGTTATTACAATCATAGTTTTACTAATACTATCAGGAGTAAGTATAGCAACCTTAACAGGGCAAAATGGAATATTAACAAGAGCAAATGACGCAAAAGAACAAACAGAAATAGCAGAAGAAAAGGAAAAGGTAGAATTATCAGCAGTAGGAGCATTAGCAGAAGATTTAAGTGAAGAAATAGACATTGATAAACTAAGAACAGAACTAGAAAAATATTTTAAAAATGGAAAATATAATGTACAAGAAGGAACAAATGAAGATGGAATAGAAGGATATGTAGTTACAATAACAGAGAACGACCAAAATGGAAGAAAATATTTTGTAGATAAGAATGGAAACGTAACAGAATATTTAGAAAGAGAGCCAGCAGAACCAACACCAGGAACAGGAAATAATTTTAGTATGGGAGTTGGTGCAATAGATATAGAATTTCTAACAGGTACAAGTTATAACGCAGGTGAAGCAAATGAACCAGTGCTAGATGAAAATACAATGATACCAATAAAATACGATGAAGCAAGTTCAAAATGGGTAGCAACAACAAAAAATGACCCAGATTGGTATAATTATGATGAAACAAATAGAAAATGGGCAAATGTGATGCTAAGTGATGGAACATATACAGTAGAAAATGTACCAAAAGATAGAGCATTAGAAGAAAACGAATTAGGAAGTATGTTTGTATGGATACCAAGATATGCGTATAAAATAGTGTATTTTAATAGTGAAACAGACAAACAAGAATATATAGCAAGTAATAGAACAGACACATCAAAAATAGTAGGATATTCAGAGGCAAGAGGAATAGTAGATGATGAAGGAAAAGTAAGGGAAGATATAGAAGAAAATATACCAAGTATAGCAGTAGAGGATAATTATAGACCACATCCAGTATTTGAAAATAATGTAGAACAAGGAGGATGGGAGAAGAAATTAACAGGAATATGGGTAGGAAAATTTGAAACAACAGAAAAAACAAGTTCAAGTGGAACAAATATGATATTACCAAATCAAACAAGTCAGAGAAATTTAAATATATCACAAATGTTTGCTAGAGCTCAAGCAATAGGAACAAACTTAAATATGACATTAGACAGCCACATGATGAAAAATACAGAATGGGGAGCAGTAGCATATTTAGCAGAAAGTAAATATGGAAGAAATGGAACAGAAATAAGTGTAAACCAATGTAGTGATTACATTACAGGATTAGGAAGAGGAACAGGAGATAACCAAATATATAATTTAACTTATAGCAGTAGTGCAATAACAGAAGAACAAAGATATAATGGAAGTCTTGGTGTATTATCAAGTACAACAGGAAATGTATATGGAATATATGATATGTCAGGAGGAGCATGGGAATACGTAATGGGAATATATCAAGATTCTGAAGGAAATATTTATACAGGAATAAGTGCTTCACTAAATTCAGGATTTAATGGATATCTTAATGATGGAACGCAAAAAACAGACGGAGTAAATTTACCTGAAAGAAAATATTATAATTTATATACAGCTAAGAATAATTCAAATATAGGAGATTCACTATATGAAACAAGCGTCTGGAATAGAGATGATGTAGCATTTGTCGATTCATATGCCCCTTTCTTCATTCGTGGTGATCTCTTCAGTGATCCTTACGGTGCAGGAATATTCAGCTTCGGCAAAGGGGGCAGTTCTAAAGACAACGTATTTCGTGTATGTCTTGCAATATAGAATAAAATTATCATATATAACTGTTCAAAGATAAATATGTATAATCAAATGAAAAAATCCCTTAATTACAAGGAATTTTTTCTAAGAAGTCCAAATAGAACTTCTTTTAGTAAGCCAAGGCTAAAATAAGTGAAATACAGGGGATTCCATTTCTAATGCCATTAGCTTCTTCAAGTTCTTCACGAACATCTTCTGGAAGCCTACACTCAAAAATAAGATCAAGAGTATATTGAACCCCTTTTGACTTTATTAATTTCCTTGTCTTTTCTAAATTATACATTGGTGTCTACCTCCTTTTATAGTCTAAAATGTATTATAACATAAATTTCCAAATATTGCAAATTACAAAAAATTTACATAACTCGTTGCCAAGCGTCCAAATTTATGATATAATAATAAGCAATTATTTAAAAAAGTGACAATTCAAATTAAAGAAAACAACATAATATATGTTATAAAATAAATTTATGAAAGGTAAAAGAAAAATGGAAAAATTAGTTTATTTCGACAAATTCTATTTAGACAAAGAAAAAGACATAATTGTAAATCTATACAAATCAAAAAACGATGAATTAACATATATCTTAGAAACTCCAAACCATAACACAGGAAACCTAATAACAAACCTAGCAAAAATATGTAAGGTAGAAACAATAAAAAACGAAAATGATATGAAAATAATAAAAGGAGTTATTCCTGCAAGCATAAATGGAGACAATGAAGAAGTATACATTTTCAGACTAGGTGGAATAAAAATTGCAAACATATATGATGATAAAATAGAAATAAAAGCAAAAATTCCAGCAATCATAAAAACTCTAATGTCACAAACAAAAAACTATAAACTACCAATAGAAAAAAGCATAGTAAAAACATACATATTAAAGAAATCAAAATTCAGAATAGACTTGCACACACATATGAATGCAAACCTATCACCAGACTGTCTAATCGCATTAGGAATAGTACATCAAATAAAATACCCATTATATTACATCAAAAAAATAAACCTAAAACTAACAAAAAAACAAGAAGAAAAAATATATAAACAAAGAGAAAAAGTAGAAGAAAAATTCAAAGATTCAGAATTAACAGGAAAATATCTAACAAGAAAAATAGATGATAACACATTCATAAACTTTGCAGATTTAATTCTAAATAATCTAGAAAACGCAGAATATAACATAGAAAAAATAAGAACAAGTCTAGCAATAATGAAAGATGGGCAAGCAGTTTTCACAAACTTAGAAAAATGCTATATCTATAGATATGTATTTGCAAAAGGAACAGCATCAGAACAAAAAGAAAAAATCAAATTAAAGCCAGAATTAATTGAAAAAATACCAGAACAAGATATCAAAAAAATGGTATTCAAAATGCTAGAGGATAAAAAAGAAACAAGTCCATATAAAAACAACACATTAAGACAAGATAAGTTCTTATGGATTGCAAGAGAATACAAAAAGCAAGGAATAAAATATGTAGAAATAGCAGACACAGACCTTTCAAAAAATAGTGAAAGAGCAATAAAATTACTACAAGAAGTACATTCAATATTTCCACAGATAGAGAAGGAAACAGGGGTAAAAATAAGATTCCTATTCGCAATAAGAAGAATACCCCTAACAATTATAAAAGACCAAAAAACAAGTAGTACATATTTAAAAGAAAATATCAACCTATTAAAAGCAGTAGCAAAAAGCCCATATGTTGTAGGAAGTGACTTCATTGGAGAAGAAATAAATGACATTTCAGATTTAAAACCAGTAATTAGAGAAATTGTTAAATATGTTGAAAATGAAGATAATAACTTTACAATGAGAATACATGCAGGAGAAAATGATAGCCTAAGAGATAATGTTAGAAAATCAATTTTATGTGTGAAAGAAGCAGTAGAAAAAGGACACAAAATTCCACAAGTTAGAATTGGACATGGATTGTACACAGAAGATTTAAATAGCCAAGCAGGAAAAGAGTTAATGGAATTAATTAGAGAAAATGGAGTAATAATTGAATTTCAATTAACTTCAAATATCAGATTAAACAATTTAAGTGATTTATCAAATCATCCAATAAAAATATTTCTAAAAAACGGAATAAAATGTGTACAAGGAACAGACGGATGTGGAATGTATGGAACAGACACATTTGACGAACAATTAGCATTGCACAATTTATTAGATTTAACAGACAAAGACTTTGAAAAAATGAGAAAAGTTGAAGATGAAGTAATTCAAAAAAGTGAAAAATATTTTGAAGAAAAAAGTAAGAAATTCAAAGAATTCTTAGGTAATAGAACAATAGAAGAAGCAGTATTAGAATTAGAAGCAAAAAATACAAAAGAAACAGAAGACCAAGAAGAGCTAAGAATAAATAGCAATTTAGAAACAGAAAAAGAATTAAAACAAAAAATAAAAAGTCTGCCAACAGATAAAGTTCCTGTAATAATTGCAGGAGGAAGTTTTAATACTAAAGGTAGGGAAACAATACCAACAAAAGAAGGAATAAAAATTCTAAGAGAATTAATAGAAAACGTAGACAATAACAACATATATTTTGTAGTAGGACACAAAATGCAAGGATATGAAAAAGCAATTGTTGACATATCAAAAGAATTAAATAAAAAATTTGAAATAGATGCAATCGTACCTAAAATGGTAACAGAAAAGGTAAAAAATAGATTACTAGATGAAAATGTAGATGGGATATGTATATCACCAGAAACTGAAGAGCTAGGAATATATAAAAGTTTTAATTATGAAATATTTGAAAGAAGAAAATCAGTAGTTATAGCATTTGATGGAAATTCACCAGTATCAAACTTAGTACAAGAAGCAAAAAACGGAAAAGGAAAATCAAAAATATATGTAAATCAAGAAAATCATTTATTAAAAGAAAAAGCAGATTCATTAGAAGGATATGTAATACCTTTTGAAATGAAAGATAATATAGTAAAGAAAATTTTGGAAGATAATCCAGAATTAAAACAGGGATAGGAGGGACGGTCCTAAAAATCCCGCTTTTCAGGGAATAGGGGACGGACCTATTCTAATAAACCGAAATTTTAGAACATATAAATATAGTATACAATTTTTATATAAATTAAAAAGAAAGACATTTTTTAAAATTAATTTGAAAGATGTCTTTTTTTTTTGTGAGGTCCGTCCCCACGTCCCTAATTTTAGGGATTTTTAGGACCGTCCCCCCCTATCCCTGTTTTTTAGCAAAAAATTCCAATAAAAAAATAAATAAAAAACAAAAATATCCACATAATAAAAATATAAAAAAATAAAAAAGGAGGAAAAAAAGTGAAAAAAATACTAAGCATAATAATGATAATAGCAATATTATCAACATGCATATTTATTGGAAAAGTAGAAGCAGCAACACCGCTAAATTCAGTAACTTTAGACACAACTAAAGAAACAGTACATCCAGGAGAAACAGTAACACTAACAATCAACTTTGGAACAGATTTAGGTGCATATACATTTGATATTGCATATGACAATAATTTATTAGAATATGTAAGTGCAGAAGGAGGAACACCAAGTGATAATGGCACAAGAGTAAGAGTTACATTCTATGATTCAACAGGAGGAACAGCACCTAGAACAAATATGAGTATTACATTTAAAGCAAAAGAAGGGATAATAACATCAAATCCAACAGACCTATCAGTTACAGCTGAAGGTTTAGCAAATGCAGATGCATCAGTACAATATGATGATATAGGCGTACCAATTGTAAAAAACATAGTTGTAGAACCTATATACCAAGATTATGACATTGAATTGACATATACAGGAGATGTAATTGAAAATGTTGAAAAAGAAATGACATTAAGAATATCATCAGCTTTAGGAAAAAATTATGAACATGCAAGAATAATAGCAGAGGCAACAACACCAAGTGGTGGACAAGTAACATTAAAAGGGACTGATGAACAACAATTAGAACATGACATCATCCAAAGTGGATGGGGAGATGCATCAGGATATGAGATAGGCGGACAAAATGTAGAAAAAGTTTTATCACTTAAAGGATTATTTACAAAAGCAGGAGCATATACAATCAAAATAATATTAATAGATAGAGATTCATCAGATGCTGAAATTGTAAGTAAGACATTTAGTATAACAGCATTGCCAGAACAAACAACAGGAAACGGTTCAAATAACAATGGAAATATTGTCGGAAATACAACTGGAAATACAACTGGAGAAGAAAACCTACCAATGGAAGAAGAAAATATAGTTCAAAATGAACAAACAGAGAAGTTACCTGAAACGTTACCTAAAACAGGTAGAAACATCTTTATTCCAATTGTTGTAGTAATAATTGCAATAACAAGCATTATTGCAGTCATGAAAAGAAAAAATAGCTAATTGGCCAGAGTGGTCAGTTTGGGGACAGGTTCGGACTGACCATTTTTGGATACTTTTGGGACGCCACTTTTAAAAGTTAATTAATGTGGTTAATTAGGGACAGGTACGATAAAATCATTTTTGGTTAATTGAAGCCTGATACAGAGTTGCCATTAAACGTCCTCAAAATACTTTTTTAATTACATACTTAAGATACTTATGAAAGGATAAAAGAAGTTGAAAAATTCAATTCTTTTTCAACCAGATTTTTACCTTGAGAAGGGAATGAACTAAAAAATGCATAAAAGGAACAAAAGAAAATCAAAATATTTAATAATTATTTTGATTTTAATGGTTTTATTTTTTATATTATTCAATATACAAACTGAGGAAAATAGCAAAAACGGAACAACTATAGAAAAAGTTAATTCAAAATTGTACCAAAATTACCAAAGCGAAAATTTAGAAACGCAACAATCCACAACGAATGAACAAAATGTGGAAAAAGAGTATCTAGAAACTGAATTTAAAGGATATAAAGTATGTGCAAAATTAAATATTCCTATAATAAACTTAGAAACTTATGTATTAGAAGAATATAGCAAACAAGCATTACTAACATCAGTAACAAAATTTTATGGTGGAGAGCCAAACAAAGTAGGAAATTTTTGCATAGCTGGACACAATTATGGTCCAACAAATATGTTTCAAAACATAAAAAAATTAAAAATAAATCATGAAATCTATCTAACAGATACAAATGGCAACAAATTCAAATACTTAATTTACGATATTTATACAGTATTACCAAACGAAACAGGATGTCTTTCCCAAAAAACAAATGGAAATACCGAGCTAACCTTGATAACTTGTACACTTGATTCAGAAAGAAGAATTATAGTTAAAGCAATTAATGACTAACAATATAATATAAAATTATCTTTTTTAACTGGATTTATACATTAAGAGAGGAATGAAAATAAAAATGAAAAAACTAAAAAGAAACAAAAATCAAAATAAAATTCAAAACATAAACAACAGTACTTTAAGAATTATATGCAAAACAAAAATGTGCAAAATAAAACAAAATGTCGCAAGAGAAACGTCCCCAATGCGACATTTCTTAATTATTATTATATCTTTACTATTTATTATTTGCATAAATACCGATTCAAATGCAGCATATACGTTAAATGGAATAGAAAATTTCCCAGACAGCTATAAACCATATTTAGAAGTTCTAAAAAGCAAACATCCGGACTGGAATTTTACAGCATTATATACAGAACTGGACTGGAACTATGTTATAGATAATGAAAATATATTTGGAAAAAATCTAGTTCCAAAATCCTATACAGATGAATGGAAAAACACAAAAACAGGAGAATACAATGTCGAAGTAGACAGTCGGATGGGTTGATAGTTCAAGAAAAGCTGTTGAATATGCAATGGATCCAAGAAATTTTTTAAATGATGTAAGAATATTTCAGTTTGAAGGGTTATCTTATGTTGAAAATAGCAACCAATTAAACACAATAGAGAAAATACTTTATGGAACAGAGTTCTATAATACAAAAGTAAGCTATATAAATACACAAGGACAAACTATAAACATGACAGAAAAATATGCAGACCTAATATTAAGAGCAGCTCAAACATCAAAAGTAAGTTCATATCATTTAGCATCAAGGATAAAACAAGAAGTAGGACCATTTCTATCACATTCATCAATAAGTGGAAAAGTTCCGGGTTATGAGGCTTTATACAATTTCTATAACATAGGAGCAACTAGTTCCTCAGAACCAATGGGAGCAATAATAAATGGCTTAAAATATGCAAGAGATGGACATGGAGCGAGTAGCGAAACAAGAACAAAATATTTAATTCCTTGGAACACAAAAGAAAGAGCAATAACAGGTGGTGGAATATTTATTGGCTCTAGCTATATAAATATAGGACAAGATACTATTTATCTGCAAAAATTCCATGTAGTAGATAACAGAGGAGGAGAATTATTCTGGCATCAATATATGACAAATGTATTAGCACCATATAGTGAATCAAATATCATTTACAAAGGATATGTAAATAGCAATTTATTAGATACAGATATGACATTTGTTATCCCAATATATAATAATATGCCTGAGCTTCCATGTAAAAGGCCAAGCATTTTAGATAAAGACTATGTCCAAGACAACACAAAAGTATATGCAGATGTTACAAATACATTAAATATCAGAAGTGGACCATCAACAACATATGAAACAATAACAACTGTTACAAGTAAAGACATAATGACAAGAATTGAAAAAGGAGTACAAAATGGAGAACTTTGGGACAGAGTAGTACTAGAAAATGGAATAGTAGGATATGCATTCCAAAGCTATCTAAAAGAGTTACCTGCCGTTCAAATCAATAAAATAAACTTATCACTAGACAAAACAACAATAAATAAAAATGAATCAGAGAAGCTAAAAATAGAAATTTTACCAGAAGAAGCGAAAGACCAGAAAATTACATTTTCATCTAGTAATCCGAATATAATAAGTGTAGATCAAAGTGGAAATATATTTGGAGTAAGTTCAGGTGAAGCAACCATAACAGCAACAGCTGAAAATGGAGTTAAAGGCTCAATTACACTAAATGTATATTCAAAAGTTGAAGAAATAAAATTAGATATAGAAAATTTAACATTACAAGAAGGAGAAAGTTATAATTTAAAAGCTACAATATACCCAGAAGATGCAACTAATAAAAATATAACATTTGATTCTGAAAATAATGATATAGCAACAGTTAACCAAAGTGGAAAAATAACAGCAATAAAAGAAGGGACAACAAAAATAACAGTTACAAGTCAAGAAAGTCAAAATGCACAAAATGATGAAAATAAACAAAGAGAAAAAAATACGAAAAATAATGTAATACAGCAAAGTGACTCAAATAATTTAATTCAAAAAACTGTAGAAGTAAAAGTAATAAAAAAATTAACAGAAGACGAATTAAAATTTGATGAATCACTTACAATACAAGGAAATATAATAAGTGGATTTAACCACAATAATATGACAGAAGAAAATATAAAAAATTATATAACAACAATATATGAAATCAAAATTGAAAACTATAAAGGAGAAACAATAGAAAATAAGCAATTAGTCGGAACAGGGGCAAAAATAAAAATAATAAGAACTACACAAACAAATAATAAAACAGAAACATTAGCAGAATATACAGTTGTCTTATATGGAGATGTAAATGGAGATGGAAAAATAAATAGTGTAGATTTATTAGTACTACAAAGACATATTTTAGAAATACAAACAATAGATGAAATATTCCAAAAAGCAGGAAATATAAACAAAAATGGCAGAAAGCCAACATCAGTAGACCTTTTGTTAATCCAAAGACATATACTAGGATTACAAATAATAAATCAGAGGGATTAGGGGGACGGTCCTAAAAATCCCTAAAATCAGGGATTTAGGGACGGACCTTAAAGTTTAAAATGGATAACAATAGTAGAAAAATGAAGTTAAAAAAGTGGCGTCCCTTTACTAACCAAAAATGGTCACTTCGAACCTGTCCCCAAACTGACCAAACCAAAATCACAAGAAAGGAACAGAACATGAAGAAGGTAATTAGTATTATTTTAATATTTATAATAGTAATCTCATTAAGCATATCAATAAGCAATATAAGTCTAGCAGCAGAAAATTTAACAATAAAAACAGATAATCAAACAATACAAATAAACGAAAATTTTAAAATATATATAAATATAGGTAATATTAAAGTTGCATCATATACATTAAACATATATTTTGACAATGATAAACTAGAATATATATCAGGACCGGAAAATACAAATGTAGTTAATAATAGAATAATTAATGTATGGTATGACCAAACAGGTGGAAATAATACAAGGCAGAATCAAGATATAGCCGTATTTGAATTTAAAGCAAAAGAAACAGGAGTTGCAAATTTTAATTTAACAGGAGAGTTTTATGATAGTAATGGTAGCAGAATAAATACAAATAATATAAATGAAAATCCAACAAATATTAGTAATTCAAGTTTACAAATAAATATCATAGAACAGCAAGAAAATAACATTGAACCAAACGCAATTACAGGAGAAGATAATAATTCATTATTAAAAATAATGAGATTAGATAAAGAAGGACTAATACCAGAATTTTCTCCAGATATAAAAGATTATTATTTTATTGCAGATTTAGATACAAATAATTTAGAAGTGACTGCAATCCCAGAAGCTACTAATGCAAATGTTCAAATAAGCGGAAATCAAGATTTAAAAGAAGGTTTAAATACTATTTTAATAGAAGTAACTTCAAGAGATAATTCTAGCAAATCAGTCTATACGATAAATGTAACTAAAACAGGAGATAAAGAGGGAGCTAACGCAAATTTAGAAACTTTGGCAATAGAAAATGTCATGCTAGAGCCAATATTTGATGTGAATATTTTAAATTATAAAGCAAGTGTTAGTAACAATACTGAAAATTTAAATGTTTTTGCTGTGCCTGAAAATATTAATGGAAAGGTTGAAATAACTGGAAAAGATAATTTGAAAGAAGGAGATAATTTAGTAAAAGTTAGAGTAACAGCTCCTAATGGATATAGTTTTAAAGATTATATTGTTAATGTTCATAGAAGGACGCAGGAAGAAGATAAGATTTTTGAAGAAGAACAAATTGCAAATAGTGAAAAATTAAACAATATAATTGATGAAAAAGGTTTGGAATTTTTAAGTAATGAACAAGAGGTAGAAAATGAAGAAGAAAACAAAAATAATCAAAAAAATAGTTATAAAGCAATTTTTATTGTGTTTGGATTAATTGTGGTTGTTGGGGTTGGAATATTTGTGATAAAAAAGAAAAAATAGAAAAATTTAAGTAAAAAATAGTATAGGTAATTAATCTACCTATGCTATTTAAAATTGATAAAAACTTATAAGAATTTTGTCATAACTATATACTTTTTGGAAATTTATGGTATAATAAACATAGTAAAAATTTGCTAGGAGGTGCTATATGAAAAGATGTTCTTTATGTGGGAGAAAAATAAGTAATACTCGATATACTTTTGGTTTAGGTTGTCTAAAGAAAATGTGTAATTCTGTAAATATTGCAAATGTCAAAAATCTAAAAGGAGAAAATCTATTAGATAGAAAAATTCTCAAATTATGTGATAAGAGTAATTTACCTAAAACTCAAAGACAATTATTAACCGACAGATACCTAACTTTAAATTTATTAAATAAAGTTCCTCTTAATTGCTATGATAATTATAGAAAATTATTAAAAAATGACATTGATACCATAAATGGCACTACAACTATTATGAATCTACATAGTTGTGATGTCATTACATTAAAACAAGCATCTGAAATTAATAAAAAATACACTGAATACAAAAATATTTTTCAGGAAATTATAGATGGAAAATATGATACAATACAAAATATATCTTTTGATGCTGTCAGATTTGCATTTAGTAATTATTATAATGACAAACCATATTTATCAGATATGACTCAAATATTGCAATATTGTATATTGAAAACTGGAGTATTAGTATTAACTTTAATCGATTTTAGCTGTGCTGCCAAATGCTTAGATAATTCATTACATAAATACCCTGAAGATATGACAATTACTGACAAAAAAATCATAGAAAAAATACAAAAAGATAATAATTTTAAAGCATGCTTGAATAAAATTATTGAAAAATATGGAAATAAAAAAGAATTTGATACAGGAGAAAAGAATGAGTCTTTAGCTTTTGAAGATGGTGATTTATTTTTGGCAATGCATAATGTTTACATAAATGTTATTGGAAGTAAACAAAAAAATGATAAGTGGAATTTAGATATAACTTTATCTGATGAATATGACTTTACAGATTTTAAAGAAATGGGAGAATATATAAAAGATGATAATTTTTGGATGAATTTTATTGGGTGTTCTGCAAATAATCTTGCAATGATAGGAACAGCTTGTAAAGTTGTCAATACATATAAAATTACCGTTAAATTAAAAATTGAAAATTGGGAGGAATAATTTTAATATGACCAAAACGGAAAAAAATGAAATAATAATTATTGTTTTATATTTTTTATCTTTCCTTATATTTGATTTAGTAAGTGTAGGCATTATGTTTGAAGGAAATTTAAGTAAAATGATAGGAGGCAATTATAATTTTTTTGAGTTACTTGCCTCATTTGCTAGTGCTGGAGTTTATCATTTCATATTTGTATCCTTTATAGCTATATGTATTAAATTTAATAAAAAAATAAATATTGAATATAAAAATATAATACGCTGGTTTCCATTATGTACTTTCATTTTTGCTTTACCAATGTGTATCCCTACAGCTTTTATAGTAAGAAGTTTTCTATATATTTTTGGATTATATGAGTAAAATAAAAATAGATATTGCAATAAATTTATATTTTTGATATTATTTAAATAATCAAAAAGAGATATAAGTGTATATTTATTGCGGAAAATTGCTTATGTGATAATATGAAAATAAAAAGTCCTCAAAGTTAAACTTTGAGAACCTTGGTGCACCAGGAGGGATTCGAACCCCCGACCTTCCGGTTCGTAGTTGGCATACGCTCTAAAATATATTTCATCC
>CALXCG010000014.1 GCA_944386745.1 uncultured Clostridia bacterium
AAAAGTACAGATGGAACAATAGATATGGAAGTATTTGTAACATCAACAGGAACAAATACATATTACTTTGATAGATACATAGAAGGAATAGACACAAATAAAAAATATTATTTTGAAATAGAATCAGGTGATCCAAGAAATGTATCAACAAGTAATAAGATGAATGTATGGTTTTCAGGAACAAAATTTGAAAATACAGTAGTAGGAAAATATAAAGACAAAAGAATAAGACTAAAAGGACAAGAAATAACATTTGAAGAAGATACATATGTAGGAAATATAAACAGTGAATTAGTACAATTTAATGTAGGTCAATCAGGGGGAGCAACATATGTAAGTGGAGAACTAATCTATGTAGAATGGGTAGATGGAAAATCAACAGTGCCAGAAGTAGCGCCAAAAATGAGATTCAAAAGTACAGATGGAACAATAGATATGGAAGTATTTGTAACATCAACAGGAACAAATACATATTACTTTGATAGATATATAGAAGGAATAGACACAAATAAAGAATACTATTTTGAAATAGAATCAGGTGATCCAAGAAATATATCAACAAGTAATAAAATGAATGTGTGGTTTTCAGGAACAAAATTTGAAAACACAATAGTAGGAAAATATTATGATATGAATATTAAATTAGCAGGGCAAGAAATAACATTTGAAAGTATTGAAAAAAAGGGAGGTGAACTTGAAACAAAAGAAAATATTCAATTACAACAAGAAATAAATACAAAAGATGAAAAATAATTATAGAAAGGGGAAAATGTTAAATATGAAAAATAAAATAATAGGGAGTATTTTAGTAATAATACTAGTTATGCAGATATTAATGCCATTAGTTTTAGGAGCACAAAGTGAACAAGTAGTTAATGATGAAGATATAGATGTTACAGAAGATACTGTAGAAGACAAAAACGAAATTCAATTTGAAGATAGTAATTTAAAAGATTACATGATAAAAAATTATGATGCGGATGCAGACGGTGAAATAACCGAATATGACATGAATCAAATAACAGAAATCAATATTGATGAAAGTTTGACAAGTATCAAAGGATTAGAGTATTTAAAAAATGTAGAAACAATACGATTATATAATTGTTGTAGAGATATTTCTCCATTAACTAATCTTGAAAATTTAAAAACATTGTATTTAGGTGGAACAGATATAAATGTTGAACAATTAGGTGACTTTCCAAATTTAGAAAATTTATCAATTAGCATGTATTATATAGATTCAACAGATAATTATGATTATTCTAAAATAGCAGAATATACAAATTTAAAAGAATTAACAATATCAAATAGTAAAGGGTTTGATTGTAGTATATTAGAAAATTTAAAAAACTTAGAAACATTATATTTACAAGGTGGAATTATAAAAAATTATGAGCAAATAGGAAATGTTCCAACTTTAAAAACATTATATATGACAAATATGAAAGGCATTGTTACAAATATAGAATTTATTTCTAATTTGACCAAACTTACAACTCTAGATTTAAGAGATAATAATATAACAAATATTGAACCTTTAGAAAATTTAATGGAATTAACAAATGTTAATTTGACTCAGAATTCTATAAACCCTGAAGAAGAAGGAAATAAAAGAACAATAGAAGCATTAAAACAAAGAGATGTAAATTTAGTAATAGATGAATATGATAAAACAATAAATATTACATTTGTTGATGAAGAAATGAAAAAACAATTAATACAACAAGGGTATGACATAAATAAAGATAATGAATTATCAACATATGAAATGCAACAAATATATTCATTTACTAGCTATACTGCAGGAATAAAATCTATAGAAGACTTAAAATATGCAACTAATTTAAATTATTTATCTTTGTTAGCATTAGAAGAAAACAAAATTGATATTACACCACTTTCAAATCTAACAAACTTGCAAACAATAGAAATGACTGGATCTAATATTGAATGGGGAGATTTTTCAGCATTAAAAAATTTAACTAATTTAAAAAATCTAAAAATATCAATATATAGTTCAGCAGGACAAACAACGCAAACAACTATGGATTTCGAAGGACTAAAAGCAAATACTAATTTAGATACATTTAGTATAGCTGGAGATTATTTAAATATTTCAGATGCGTTGACATTAAATAATTTAAGAGAATTATCAATTACGCAACAATTAAGATATGTACAAGATGATATTATAGATTTGACCCCTATAAAAGATTTTGAAAGATTAGAAAAACTTTATGTGTATGGTAATGTAAGTAATGTTAATAGTATATATGAAAATAATAATATAATAGATTTAACAATTAATGATGCAGATACAAATGATAAAAAAGCACTAGATGTTACTGGAATAGAGAATATGACTAATCTAAAAAATTTAAGTATAAGTGGATATTTAGAAGATGTTACATCTTTAAAACAATTAAACAATCTAGATAGATTTTCACTTACAAGTGGAACATGCTATGGAGAAAGCGGAGAAGTATATTGCTTAGAAGATGAAAAACTAGTGGATTTGGTACAGTCAATTGTTGCTAAAGAAATAAGATTAAGTGGAGCATATAAGGCACAAATTGGAAGATTCGAAAAAGGTAGAGAACAAACATTAGATTTAAAAAATGCAGGGAAACTATTAAATGCAATATCAACAGAAGGAAATAAACTATATGATAGTAATTATTCAGCTAATGTAGTTAATTCATACTTAGGAAATGCAACAATAAGTACAGATAAAAAGATTGTATTAAAATGTGATGAAGTAGGAACACAAAGCAATCAATTGTATATAAATTCAAATATTTTTTCAGGAAATTTATACATTGATTGGCAAGTATATGAAAATGGAGATACAACAACTGAAATAGAAATAAAAGATAATAACTTAAAGAAATATTTATTAGATAATTTCGATATAGACAATGATGATAGATTTACAGAAAATGATGCTATAAATATAGACACTATCAATATAAATAATATGCAAATATCAAACTTAGAGGGATTAGAAAGTTGCATAAATTTAAAAAATATATTTGCTGAAAATAACAATATAACAAGTTTAGAACCTTTAAGAAATTTAGAGAATTTAAAACAATTCAATTTTAATAATAATCAAATAAAAGATATATCACCATTGGCTAATAAAGACAAAATTACAGAAATATGTAGTATTGCAAATAATCTTATAGAAGATATAACACCACTAAAAAGTGCTAAAAATAATTTATATAATTTATTTAATTTCGCAGGAAATTATGTGGATATATCTGATGGAACAGAAAATAGAAAAGCAATAGAAGGAAAAGCAGAAAACGATTTTGAATTAAAATATACGGTAACATTATTTGAAATGACACAAAAATATGGTTCTATAGATGAAAGAGATGATGTATTAGACATAAAAGATACTTTAAAACAAAAATTCATTGAATATGGAATAGACAAAAATAGTGATGGACAAATAACAAAGGGAGAATTAAATGATTTTAATTCAGAAGAAGTTTATGGAGAAGGCGGCACATATAACAATTACAAAATGGACTTATCTAATATGGAATTAGAAGATAAAGATATTGAATGTTTAAGCTATTTAAGTTGTATTTCTGAGTTAGATTTATCAAACAATAATTTAAGAGATGTATCACCTATAACATATATAAAAAATGTAAGAAAGTTAAACTTATCTAATAATAATGTTGATATTAATACTTTAACTAATAAAGGATATTTAATAGAAATAAACTTATCAAATAATAATATAACAGATATATCAGCATTAGATAAGTTAGGATATGATTCAGGTTTTTACGGATGGGGAGCTGGCGGAGACTCAGAATTAAGAACATTAAAAATAGATTTATCATATAATGATATAACAAATATAAATGTAATAAAAAATATAAGAAGAATTGCAAAACTTGATTTATCACATAACAAGATTATTGATATTTCACCATTAAAAGATTATGACTTCTATTGTTATGAATATGATGGACAAGTAAATGAAATGCTTGAATATTTTGAAGGTATAGATGTTTCATATAATAATATAGATATTAACAAAGAAGGAAATAAACAAGCAATAAAAGTATTTGAAGATAAAGGTGTAAAACTAATTTATGATAATCAAACAGTAACAAACCCAGATGAATATATAGGAGATATAAACAGTGAGTTAGTACAATTTAATGTAGGACAAGCAGGCGGAGCAACATATGTAAGTGGAGAAATAATATATGTTGAATGGGTAAATGGACAATCAACAGTACCAAAAGTAGCTCCAAAAATGAGATTTAAAAGTACAGATGGAACAGTGGATATGGAAGCATTTGTAACATCAACAGGAACGAATACCTATTACTTTGATAGATATATAGAAGGAATAGACACAAGCAAAAAATATTATTTTGAAATAGAATCAGGAGATCCAAACAATATTTCAACAAGTAATAAAATGAATGTATATTTTAGTGGAACAAAATTTGAAGATACAGTAGTAGGAAGATATAAATCCAAAAGAATAAGACTAAAAGGACAAGAAATAACATTTGAAGATGATACATATGTAGGAAATATAAATAGTGAATTAGTACAATTTAATGTAGGACAATCAGGCGGAGCAACATATGTAAGTGGAGAACTAATCTATGTAGAATGGGTAGATGGAAAATCAACAGTACCAGAGATAGCTCCAAAAATGAGATTTAAAAGTACAGATGGAACAATAGATATGGAAGCATTTGTAACATCAACAGGAACAAATACATATTACTTTGACAGATACATAGAAGGAATAGACACAAGCAAAAAATATTATTTTGAAATAGAATCAGGTGATCCAAGAAATGTATCAACAAGTAATAAAATGAATGTATATTTTAGTGGAACTAAATTTGAAGATACAGTACCAGGAAAATATAAAGATAAGAGAATAAGACTAAAAGGACAAGAAATAACATTTGAAGATGATACATATGTAGGAAATATAAATAGTGAATTAGTACAATTTAATGTAGGACAATCAGGTGGCGCAACATATGTAAGTGGAGAAATAATCTATGTAGAATGGGTAGATGGAAAATCAACAGTACCAGAAGTAGCTCCAAAAATGAGATTCAAAAGTACAGATGGAACAATAGATATGGAAGCATTTGTAACATCAACAGGAACAAATACATATTACTTTGATAGATACATAGAAGGAATAGACACAAGTAAAAAATATTATTTTGAAATAGAATCAGGTGATCCAAGAAATGTATCGACAAGTAATAAAATGAATGTATATTTTAGTGGAACAAAATTTGAAAACACAGTAGCAGGAAAATATAAAGATAAAAGAATAAGACTAAAAGGACAAGAAATAACTTTTGAAGATGATACATATGTAGGAAATATAAATAGTCAATTAGTACAATTAAATGTAGGAGAAGCAAATGGAGCAACATATTTAAGTGGAGAAATAATCTATGTAGAATGGGTAGATGGAAAATCAACAGTACCAGAAGTAGCTCCAAAAATGAGATTCAAAAGTACAGATGGAACAGTAGATATGGAAGTATTTGTAACATCAACAGGAACAAACACATATTATTTTGATAGATATATAGAAGGAATTTCTCTTGATAAACAATATTATTTTGAAATAGAATCAGGAGATAGCAGAAATATCTCAGAGAATAAGAAAATGACAGTCTTATTCTTAGGCGAATTTGAAAATAAAATTATAGGTGCTTATGGAATAGAAAAAATGGTAGTTTTAGAAAATAATACAATAGTATTTAAGCCATTAGATAAAAGCTTTCCTGTAATTATGAATGCAAATGAACAAGAGACATTTGATTTAGTTAATCAACAAAGAATTGCTAATGGAGTTGCACCATTGCAAATAGATTCAAGATTACAATTATTAGCAAGAAAAAAAGCAGAAGATATGGTAGCAAATGGTTATTTTGACCATCAATCTCCAACATATGGTAGTCCTTTTGATATGATGAATACAGCAGGAATATATTATTATACAGCTTCAGAAAATATTGCTGGTGGATATAGTAACAGTTTGGTTGTTACGTTATGGATGAATTCTACTGAAGGACATAGAGAAAATATCTTAAATTCAAGTTTTAATTATACAGGTGTAGGAGTAGTTGAAGGTGGTCCATATGGAAGAATGTATGTACAAATATTTATAGGGGTCTAAGATATATAAATGATTTAATTCCGAGAATATTAAGAATAAAATTTATCTTAATATGCTCGGAATTATTGTATTAAACAATAAGTTACTGAAAATACACGATTTGCTTGAAAAATGGGATATTTTGTATGTAAAAATTGCATGAAAAATATTGAAAAATGTATTAATTTGTTATATACTTGAAAAGAAAATTAAATAAAGAGGTGTACACATGAAAAAATTAAGATTACCAATAAAATTATTAATAATTTTATTTGCAGTTTTTATGATAGGGATAGTGAGTGAAAAATTAAATACTACATATGCTGCTTCTACCAGTTATGATATAAATGCAATTGATGAGTCAAAATACCCAGGGTATAAAAATGCACTACAGAATTTACAGGCACAGTATCCGAATTGGAAAATAAAACTTTTATATACTGGACTAGATTGGAATAGTGTAATTGCAGGAGAATATGGTGGACATGGTGGTAGTCCTATAAATTTGATTTATGATACATATAGTGGAGAATGGGTATGTCCAATTTGTGGGTATACTAGATATGATTTATCAAAAAGATGGTATTGTGCATCTAAAGAGACAATAGCATATATGATGGATCCAAGAAATAGCTTGACTTCTGATTATATTTTTCAGTTTCAAGATTTATCATCTACAGTAGGAGATAGAGATGCTATAAAAAAGATGCTTCAAGGAACTTTTTTAGCAACTAAAGAATCATATATAGATGCTATAATGCAAGCATCTCAGGAAAGTGGAATAAGTCCATTTCATATTGTTGCTAGAATTAAACAAGAACAAGGAGCCGATGGTGGTGGAGCTTTAAATGGTTATGTATATATAACGGAAACAGGAGAAAGAGTTGTAGTATATAATTTATTTAATATAAAGGCAAGTGGAAATGATACACAAGCTGGACTATTAGCTGGTGCTAAATATGCATATGAACATGGATGGTTTTCAGTAGAAGCTTCAATTATAGGTGGAGCACAGTTTATAAAAGACGGTTATATGACTGCTGGACAGACTACATTATATTTCCAAAAATTTGATGTTATAGAACAAGGTGGATATTATAATAATCAATATATGCAAAATGTCAGAGCAGCAAATGATGAAGGAAATACTATGTATCAAGCATATAGAAACAATGGAATTTTAAGTAGTTCATTTGAATTTGTAATACCATTATATGAAAATATGCCTACATCTCCATGCCCAAGACCATTAAATGATAATGATAAATATGAAGGAACTATCTCAAGTGAAGTAACATCATTTAATATCGCAAAAAATGGTAGTGGTTCAGAATATCTTACAGGTAATATTATAATAGTTGAATGGATTAATGGAAGATCTACAGTTCCAAGGACAGTACCAAGAATGACATTAGAATCAACTGATGGTACAATTATCAAAGAATTATTTGTTAGTCAAGTATCAGGAAATACATATTATTTTGATGGATACATTGCAGGACTAGATAAAACAAAAAGATATATAATCAAAGCAGAATTAACTGAAGGAGTAAATATATCTGAAAATAAATCTATGAGAGTAAGTTTGCCTAGCATGACATTTAAAAATAGCACATGCTATATATCAAATAATCTATTATGTTTAGGAACATATGAAGGTAGATTGACACATGAATTACATACTATTAATTTAAATAAATCTGATACGGGTGCATATTATATAAGTGGAAATGTAATGCTGATAGAATGGATAAATGATTTATCAACAGTACCTTCAGAAGTACCAAAAATGACATTAGTATCAACTGATGGTACGGTAAATGAAGAAATGTTTGTAAAATACGATTCTTTGAATAATTACTATTTTGATAAATTTATAGATGGTGTTGATACTAACAAAACATATCAAATAAAAATAGAATTATCAGAAGAAAATAACGTTTCAAATAATAAAACAAATATTTTAGGATTGACTGATTCAACATTAGGAAAATTTAAATATAAAGATCTACTAATAGAAAAAGGAAATATATGCTTTAAATATGAAGGTAGCATAGAAAATGAAATTCAAGAAATAGCTTTACATGAAGTAAGTCAAACAAGTCATTATATTAGTGGAAAGGTAAAAGTAACTGAAAATGTAGCAGGAGAAACTGTAAATCCAGAGACAGTTCCTACAGTTACAATAGAATCAACAGATGGAAAAGTTAAAGAAACACTATTTTCTAAACAAGATTCAGGAAATATATACTATTTTGATGGATATATTGATGGTTTAGATAGAAATAAAGAATATCAAATTTATGTTGAACTAACAGAAGCAAGCAATGTAGGAACAAATAAAAGAGCAATTGTAGAAATTTCAAATAGAACATTAGGAACAGTAGGAAAAGTAGATTTAATTGTTAAAGATAATAAGTTAAAATATCAATATGATGGAGGACTTACAAATGAATTAAATAAATTAACATTAAATCAAACAACTGAAGGTGGCTATTATATAAGTGGAGAGATAGTAGCGATTGAATGGGTAGATGGAAAATCAACAGTACCAATTGATACACCTAAAATTACTTTAGTAAGCACAGATGGAAAAGTATCTATGGAAGCATTTGTAACACCAACAGGAACAAATACATATTATTTTGACAGATTCATTGATGGCATAGACACAACTAAACAATATCAATTCAAAATTGAGCTAACAACTGAATATAATATTTCAACAAGTAAAGTTAATACAGTAGATTTTTCTAAGTTCCAAGGAGAACTAGGAGAATATAGAATGTATAAAGTTACAACAAATAAAAATACTATTACTTTTAAAGATGACACTTATATAGGAAATATAAATAGTGAATTAGTGCAATTTAATGTAGGGCAATCAGGAGGAGCTACATATGTAAGTGGAGAACTAATCTATGTAGAATGGGTAGATGGAAAATCAACAGTACCAGAAGTAGCTCCAAAGATGAGATTTAAAAGTACAGATGGAACAGTAGATATGGAAGCATTTGTAACATCAACAGGAACAAACACATATTACTTTGATAGATACATAGAAGGAATAGACACAAGCAAAAAATACTATTTTGAGATAGAATCAGGTGATCCAAGAAATGTATCAACAAGCAACAAAATGAATGTATGGTTTTCAGGAACAAAATTTGAAAATACAGTAGTAGGAAAATATAAAGGTAAAAGAATAAGATTAAAAGGACAAGAAATAACGTTTGAAGACGATACATATGTAGGAAATATAAATAGTGAATTAGTACAATTTAGTATAGGACAATCAGGAGGAGCAACATATGTAAGTGGAGAACTAATCTATGTAGAATGGGTAAATGGAAAATCAACAGTACCAGAAGTAGCTCCAAAAATGAGATTTAAAAGTACAGATGGAACAGTAGATATGGAAGCATTTGTAACATCAACAGGAACAAATACGTATTACTTTGATAGATATATAGAGGGAATAGACACAAGCAAACAATACTATTTTGAAATAGAATCAGGAGATCCAAGAAATGTATCAACAAGCAATAAAATGAATGTATGGTTTTCAGGCACAAAATTTGAAAATACTATAGTAGGAAAATATTATGACATGAATATTAGATTATCAGGTCAAAAAATACTATTTGAAAAATAATGATTTAGGTTTGATTACATTAATTTAAACATAGATAAAATAGATGATTAGTATGATCAAGAAAAATTGCGAAAAAGTAGTATAATAATTACTTTTGGCGCAATTTTTTCTTTAAATCTATTTGACATCAATAGAATTTATGATATAATTACACCAAAACAAAAATACACAAAAGGAGCAATAAAATGAAAGAAAATGACAATGAAATCGCAATAAAAGTTGACCATGTATATAAAAGTTTTAATATATATTATGATAGAGCAAATACATTAAAAGAAAGAATGTTATTTTTTGCAAGAAATAAAAGAAGAGAAAAAAGAGAAGTACTAAAAGATATAAACTTAGAAATAAAAAAAGGAGAAACAGTAGCATTAATAGGAGTAAATGGAAGTGGAAAATCAACACTTTTAAAATTAATGACACAAATCATATTTCCAAATAAAGGAACAATTGAAACTCATGGAAAATTAACCTCTTTGTTGGAATTAGGTGCAGGATTTCATCCAGACTTTTCAGGAAGAGAAAATATATATTTCAATTCTTCAATATTTGGTTTAACAAAAAAAGAAATAGATGCAAGATTAGACCAAATAATAGAATTTTCAGAATTAAAAGATTTTATAGATAATCCAGTAAGAACATATTCATCAGGTATGTATATGCGTTTAGCATTTTCAGTAGCAATTAATGTAGATGCAGACATTTTATTAATTGATGAAATCTTATCAGTTGGTGACCAGCATTTTCAAGAAAAATGTTTTAATAAAATGCGTGAACTAAAAAAAGAAGGAAAAACAATGGTATTTGTTACACATAGTATGGAATCTGTTAAAAACTTATGTGATAGAGCAGTATGGCTTTATGATGGAAAAGTAAGAATGGATGGAAATACAGACGAAGTAGTTAAAGAATATCTTAGAGTAACTACATAACCATATAACCATCAAGGTATTTTACTTTAAAGACAATTGTAGTAAAAATAATAATAAAAAAACAGGAGCAAGGAGAAAGATAATGAATATATTCCAAAAAATATACAATTATAGAGAACTTTTAAAAACAAACGTAAAAAAAGAAATAAGAGGAAGATATAAAAATTCTATATTAGGAATTTTATGGTCTTTTTTAAACCCATTATTACAATTAGCAGTATATTCTGTTATATTTGGTGCATTACTTGCAGGGGGAGACAAAACATATCATATATACATATGTGTAGCATTAATCCCATGGACATATTTTACAACGGCTATAACACAATCAGCATTTACTATAATAGGTAATGGAGATATTATTAAAAAAGTATATTTTCCAAGAGAAATATTACCAATATCAGTAGTTACAAGTGGAGCAGTTAACTTCTTAATATCTACAATAATAATCTTAGCATTTGTATTAGGAGCAGGTTTAGGTATAACAAAATATATTTTATTATACCCATTTATATTATTAATACAATACATTTTGCTATTAGGAATTTCATTTATAGTATCATCAGTAACAGTATATTTCAGAGATTTAGAGCATATTATAGGGGTTATATTAATGGCAGCATTTTATGCAACACCAATAGTATACAAATTATCAGATTTACCTGCAAACTTACAAGTAATAATGAAATTAAATCCAATGACACATTTAATTAATGCATATAGAGACATTTTCTATTATCACCAAATGCCAGATATGAAAATGCTATTAATATTATTAGGAATATCATTAGTATTAACAGTTATAGGATACTTTATATTTAAAAAATTACAAAAAGGATTTGCAGAAGAACTATAAAACAGGGATTAGGGGACGGTCCTAAAAATCCCTGTTTTTAGGGATTAGGGGACGGACCTTGAATTTAAAAAGTAAAATGGAGGAGAATAAGTATGAGAAATATAAAAATATTTGCTTGTCCAACAGCTGAAAATTTCACAAAAGAAATATGTGATTATCTAGGTATTGAAGTAGGAAAAATAAATCATATGAAATTTAAAAATGATAATAATTTTGTACAAATACTAGAAACAGTTAGGCAAAAAGATGTATATATAATACAAACAACACAGCCTCCAGTAAATGAAAGAATAATGGAATTGTTGATAACAATAGATGCAGCAAAAAGAGCATCAGCAAAAAATATAAATGTTGTGTTGCCATATTTTCCATATTCAAGATCTGATAAGAAAGATCAATCACGTGTTCCTATTACAGCAAAATTGATGGCACAAATTTTAGAAGCAGCAGGAACAACTAGAGTAATTACTTGTGATTTACACAATCCAGCAATACAAGCATATTTCAATGTTAATTGTGATAGATTAACAGGAGAATATTTATTAGAAACATATTTTAAAGAAAAAAATTTGGATAATATGGTAATTGTAGCAACTGATGCAGGAAGTTCAAAAAAGGCATATAAATATTCTGAATATTTCAAATGCCCAATAGCGCTAGTCGATAAAAGAAGAGAAGGAAATGATGATAGAGCAATTGCAAGTACAATTATCGGAGATGTTAAAGATAAAAATGCAATAATTTTTGATGATGAGATTGATACAGCAGGTTCTATGATGGAAACAGTTAAAGTTTTGAATAGATTTGGAGCAAAAAATATATATGCTGGATGTACACACGGAGTGTTATCAGGTCCAGCAATTGAAAGAATAAAAAATTCAGAAATCAAAGAATTAGTTATTACAAATACAATACCACTTCCAAAAGAAAAACAAATTGACAAAATTAAAGTTTTATCAATTGCACCAGTATTTGCAGAAGCGATAAAAAGAATACATAATGAAGAACCTTTAGGAGAAATGTATAGAATGGATAAAATATAAAAACTGACGTGAAAGAAAAGGAATGAATTAGATGAACGAAGAAATAGAAAAAGTAACTCTAAAAGATATTAATTTGAAAAACATTAATTGGAAAACAATAAAAGGATTATATCTTAATTATAAGGAAATAATAAATTATTTATTTTTTGGGGTTTTAGCAACAATTGTTAATTTTGTATCTTACTTTATATTTGCCAGAGCGCTAAAAATAGATGAAGTAATAAGTAGTGGATTATCATGGTTTGTTTCTGTTTTATTTGCATATACAACAAACAAAATATTTGTATTTGATAGTAAAACAGAAACTAAAAAAGAATTGCTAAAAGAATGTGCATCATTTTTCTTAGCAAGAATAGTTTCAGGAATAACTTGTGATGTTGGAACTTTTGCGCTAATGGTAAAAGTATTTCATATAAATGATATTTTTTCTAAAATTGTAACACAAGTTATGGTTGTTATAGTTAATTATGTGTTTAGTAAGTTTATTGTATTTAGAAAAAATGGAAAGGTTGAAAAATAATAATGAAAAAAGTATCAGTAGTTATACCAATGTATTATGAAGAAGAAGTAGCAAAAGAGTGCTATGAAAAAGTAAGTAATGTATTGAAAAGTTTAGAAGAAAAATATGATTATGAAATCATATTTGTTAATGATGGAAGTAAAGATAAAACATTGGAGATATTAGAAAATATTGCAAAAGATGATAAAAGAGCAAAAATAATATCATTTTCAAGAAACTTTGGACATCAAGCAGCAGTAACAGCAGGTTTAAAAGAAGTATCAGGAGATGCTATTGTAATAATAGATGCAGATTTACAAGACCCACCAGAATTAATACCAAAAATGCTTGAATTATGGGAGCAAGGAAATGAAGTAATATATGGAAAAAGAAAAACTAGAAAAGGTGAGTCAGCTTTTAAATTATTAACAGCTAAAATGTTTTATAAAACATTAAACGCATTATCAGATGTTGAAATTCCAAAGGATACAGGTGATTTTAGATTAGTTGATAGAAAAGTTGTAGATGTAATAAATTCACTTCCAGAACATAATAAATTTTTAAGGGGACTATTTAGTTGGGTTGGATTTAAACAAGAAGCATATGAATATGAAAGACAAGAAAGATATGCAGGAAAAACAAAATATCCATTGAAAAAAATGTTAAAACTTGCATCAGATGGAATAATTAGTTTTTCAACGAAACCACTAAAATTAGTAGGAGCATTAGGTATAGTTTCAATAGTAATTTCAATAGTTTTATTGATTTATGCATTAATATCATATATATTTAAATTAAATCAACTTTCAGCAGGATGGACATCAATAATTGTAGCTGTAACATTTTTTGCAGGTGTTCAATTACTTTCATTGTGGATTATTTCTGAATATATTGGTAGAATATATGATGAATCAAAAGGTAGACCACAATATATAGTTGATAAAAAGATTAATTTTAATGAAGATAAGTGATATTAATCAGGATTGGAGATAAAAGGATGTATAAAATATTTGATGATAAAAAAACTCAATCAGAGAAAAGAAACTATAGGATATATAAAAACCCGGGGAAAGTTTATGATGAATATTTTTGTCATGGGATAGAAGGTAGAGATGAATTATTAGAAGGAATTATATTTTTTTCACACAATAGTGAAATTGCAAGAATACAGAAAACAAATTATAATAAGGTTATAAGAAATAAAAGTGAATTAGAAAGAACAATAGAAAGAGCGACAGATATTTATTTACAGTTTTATAGATTTGTAGATTTAAATGATAGAGATAAAGTTCCTCATTATTATCACTTAGAAAATGAAAGAGAATTAAGAAAGAATATTGAAATGCAAATAAGAAATAAAATACAACAATTACAACAACAAAATGATGATTATATGTTTATTTCAAACCAAGAAAGAAGTCAAAACCCTCAAAGATATGACGAAGATGGAAAACAAAGAGATAATAGAATAAGAAGAATGAAAGAAGAAGGAGCAGTTAACAATATAATAAATATATCTATTAAAGATGAAGAAACACTACGAAAAAGAAAGTTAAATGATTATGAAAAAAGTCAAATAGCTATTAATATAAGAAATAAATATTTTAATACTAAAAAACTAAGAATAGAAGATAATTGTATTTTTTATTCAGCAAGAGAAAGATTAAGATATGCACATTTTCCAGAAGGCTCAAATCCAGATAATGTACAGTCATATATAATAAGACATTGGACAGAAAATGTATATGATATATTATCGTATTTAAACGAATTAGAAAAATCAGATAAAACGAAATATTATCGAATTTGGTTGCATACAAGAATTGCAAGATTAAAAAATAGTGGACATATAGATGATACAGTAAGAGATGAAATAGAATTGTTGACTAAACAAGGAGAAAAGGTAAAAGAATTACAGAAAAGAAAAGATGAAAGAAAGAAGAAAATGGAGGAAATTCATAAAGCAAATCAAGAAGAAGAAAGATAATTAGCTAAGATTATTTTATTAATAAATTTATCAATAGAATAAAAAAATTATGAATTTTATATTAGAGTAGGAGATGATAGATCTTGAGTGAAAATAAAAAAAGAATACTAACAGGGGATAGACCAACAGGTAAATTACATATAGGACATTATTTTGGATCTTTGAAAAAAAGGGTAGAAATGCAAAACTCTGGAGAATATGATATGTACATACTAATTGCAGATGTTCAAGCATTAACAGACAATTTTAACAACCCAGAAAAAGTAAGAAAAAATGTTAGAGAACTTGCAATGGACTACTTATCATGTGGAATAGATCCAGAAAAAACAACAATATATATCCAATCAATGATACCAGAAACAGCAGAATTAACAGTATATTATTCAAATTTAGTTACAATAGCAAGACTAGAAAGAAATCCAACAGTAAAAACAGAAATAGCACAAAAAAAAGAATTATTTGGAGAAAGTGTAACATATGGATTTTTAGGATATCCTGTAAGTCAAGCAGCAGATATAACGACATTTGAAGGAGAATTGGTACCAGCAGGAGAAGACCAAGAACCTTTAATTGAGCAGTGTAGAGAAATAGTTAGAAAATTTAATAACATATATGGAGAAGTCTTAAAAGAACCTAAAATTGTATTATCTGATGGAAAAAGAATAAAAGGCTTAGACGGAAATGAAAAAATGGGAAAATCACTTCGGAAATGCAATTTATTTATCAGATAGCGGAGAAGAAATAACAAAAAAAGTCATGAGTGCAGTAACAGACCCTAATAGAATAAAAAAGGATGATTTAGGAAACCCTGATGTGTGTATGGTATATTATTATCATAAGCTATTTTCAAGTAAAGAAGAAGTTAATATAGTTTGCTCAGAATGTAAAGCAGGAAAAAGAGGCTGCGTGGCATGTAAAAAACAATTAGCAAAAAATATCATTGAATATTTAAGGCTAATAAGAGAAAAAAGAGCATATTATGAAGCTCATCCAGAAATAGTAGATAATATATTAAAAGAAGGAACTGAAAAAGCAAGAAAAACAGCAAAAGAAACAATGAAGAGGGTTAAACAGGCTATGAAGTTAGATTATTTTGAGTAAATTTGAAAAATAATTAGCATTTGGCGTTGTAAACTGCATTTAAAATTTAATCGACGTACAAAAGGAGGAAACATGTTTACAGATTATACAAAAATTATCATAAAATCGGGAGATGGGGGAAATGGTGCAGCTACCTTTCGCCGTGAAAAATATGTAGCAGCAGGAGGACCAGACGGTGGAGATGGAGGAAAAGGTGGAGATATATATTTCCAAGTTGACAAAGATAAAAACACATTAATTGATTTTAGATATAATAAAAAATTCAAAGCAAAAAATGGAGAAAATGGAAGCGGAAGCAATTGCAATGGTAAATACGGAGAAGATTTAATCATAAAAGTACCAATAGGAACTGTTGTAAAAGATGCCGAAACTGGAAAAATAGTTGCAGACTTATCACATCCAGACCAAAAAGAATTAATATTAAAAGGTGGACGTGGAGGAAGAGGAAATTCACATTTTGCAACATCAACAAGACAAGCTCCTAGATTTTCAGAAGATGGAGAAAGAGGAGAAGAAAAAGAAATAATACTAGAATTAAAATTACTTGCAGATGTTGGATTATTAGGTTTTCCAAATGTAGGAAAATCAACCTTTTTATCAGTTGTAACAGATGCAAAACCTAAAATTGCGAACTATCATTTTACAACATTAGAGCCAAATTTAGGTGTAGTAAAAACAAAAGATGGAAATGGATTTGTAATAGCAGATATTCCTGGAATTATTGAAGGAGCAAGTGAAGGTGTTGGGCTTGGAATTCAATTTTTACGTCATGTTGAAAGAACAAGGCTATTACTACACTTTTTAGATGTGTCTGGACAAGAAGGAAGAAATCCAGTAGAAGATTTTTATACTATAAATAAAGAATTAGTAAAATATAGTGAAAAACTAAGTAAAAGAAAACAAATAATAGTAGCAAATAAAATAGATGTAATTCAAGATGAAAGTACATTAAAAGAAGTAGAAGAATTAGCAAAAAAAGAAAACTTAAAATTATTTAAAATATCAGCAGCAACAAGACAAGGTGTACAAGAATTAATAGACTATGTATCAGAAGAATTAAAACAATTGCCAAAAGAAGAATTGGTAGAAATAGAAGATAGAGTAATATACACACTAGAAGATAAAAAAGACCAATGGGAAATCAAAAAAGAAGGCGGAGTATTTATAGTAACAGGAAAAGCGGTAGAAAGACTAATGGGAAGAATAAACATAGAAGACAATGAATCAATGTACTATCTACAAAAATCTTTGAAAAACATGGGAATAGAAGACAAATTAAAAGAAATGGGAGTATGTGAAGGAGACACAGTAATACTAGACGGTTGGGAACTAGAATGGTACTAACCGGGATTAGGGGACGGTCCTAAAATCCCTAAAACCAGGGAATAAGGGACGGACCTTTAAAATATAAATGAGTAACAAAATTAAATAAAAATCATAAAATAAACCATAGGAGGCAATGATATGGAATTTATATTAAATACCATATTTTGGACATTAGCCCTTTATGGTTTATTTGAAATTATAAAAACAATTATATATATAACTACATATACAAAAATGCAATCTGATGGTATATACATAATAATAGCAGTCAAAAATCAAGAAGAAAAAATAGAAGGATTTTTACGTTCAATTTTATTTAAAATTTTATATGGTAAAGAAGATTATTTAAAAAACATAATAGTAGCAGATTTAAAATCAACAGATAAAACAAAAGAAATTGCAAAAAAACTTTCAAAAGATTATGATTGTTTAAAAGTCTTAAATTGGAGAGAATGTAAAGATATTATAGATAATATTGATGATGTGAATAATGAATTACATAAAATTCAAAAAAATACTTGATAAAATTGGAAAAATATGGTATACATAATCAGAGATATTGTATAGAGTTAGGAAGGAAAAAGAATAAAAATGGAAATTATCGGAGAAATAGAATCAATAATATATCAAAATGATGTAAATGGTTATACAATAGCTGAATTCGAAACTGAAGAAGAAGAAACAACAGTAGTTGGATATCTTCCTTTTATTCATGAGGGAGACAGTTTAAAACTTTTTGGAAAATTTGTTGAACATAAAGATTACGGAAGACAATTTAAAATTGATACATTTGAAAAACTTATGCCCAAAACTGCAAAGGCGATAGAAAAATACTTAGCAAATGGAAATGTTAAAGGGATAGGTGAGCAATTAGCCAAAAGAATTGTTAGAAAATTTGGAGATGAAACAATTTATGTCTTTAAACATGAACCAAGCAGATTAGCAGAAATTAGAGGGATTTCAGAAAATAAAGCAAAAGAAATGGCTGAAGATTTTGTTCAAAATTGGGAAGTTTGGCAGATAGTAGGTTTTCTAGAAAGATTTGGAATAGGAGCAGAAAATGCCAAAAAAGTTTATGACTTACTAGGTGTAAATGCAATAGAACAAATAGAAAAAGATCCATATATATTAATTGATATAGCACGTGGTGTGGATTTTAAGCAAATTGATAAAATGGCTTTAGATTTGGGAATTAGCTATGATAATGAAAAAAGAGTAAAAAGTGGTATAAAATATGGATTAATTAGAAGTACAAATAATGGTCATAGTTGTGTTTTAAAACAAAATTTAATTGAGTTTGTAATTTCCCTTTTAGATGTAATGACGGAAAATGTTGAAGATAATTTAATTTCTCTAAGTGTAAATAATGAAATCGTATTAGAAGAAAGAACTGATGTGGAAACTGGAGAAGAACAAGAATATGTATATTTAACTTCATATTATAATGCAGAAGAAGAAATAGCTTTTAGAATAAAAAGACTTCAAAAAGCAAAAAATATGAAAAAAGTTGCTTCAATAGAAAAAGAAATCAAAAAAGTGGAAAAAGAATCAAGTATTGAATTATCAGATAAACAAAAAGAAGCTGTAAAATTAGTAAATGAAAATAATGTTGTAATAATAACAGGTGGACCAGGAACAGGAAAAACTACGATTATAAAAACTATTATAGACATATATGAAGAAAAAGGTAAAAAAGTAGTTTTGGCGGCACCTACACGGAAGAGCTGCAAAAAGAATGACAGAAACTACTGATAGAGAAGCATCTACTTTGCATAGACTTTTAGAAATAGGAAAAATAGATGAAGATAGTTTATATAAAAATGCAGGAGATTATGAAGGAGCACCAATAGATGCAGATTTGATAATAGTTGATGAAATGTCAATGGTAGATATGTTTTTGATGAATTATCTATTAAAATGTATATATCAAGGAACAAAATTAATATTAGTTGGAGATGAGGACCAATTACAATCTGTTGGTCCAGGAAGTGTTTTAAAAGATTTAATACATTCAGAACAAGTAACAACAATTCATTTAGACAAAATTTTTAGACAAGCTGCAAAAAGCAAAATAATACTAAATGCGCATCAAGTAAATCATGGAGAACCTTTTGTACAAAAAGAATCAGAAGAGATTGAAGAAGAAAGAAAACAAGACTTTTTCTTTATAAAAGAAACCTCACAAGAAAAAATGCTTGCACAAGTTATTTCTCTATGTACAGGAAGATTAAAAAATTATGGCAATTATGATTTCTTTCAAAATATTCAAGTACTTTCACCAACTAAAAAAGGTATGTTGGGGACAAAAGAATTAAATAAAGCATTACAACAACAACTGAATCCAAATGATGATAATAGAGTGGAAAAATCAAGTATGGGTGCTATATATAGAGCTGGTGACAGGATAATGCAAATAAAAAATAATTATGATATGTATTGGGAAAAAGAAAAAAATGATAAGCTAGAAATGGGAAGCGGAGTATTTAATGGAGAGATAGGAACGATTACTAAAATAGATGAAAGAGAAAAGCAAGTTGAAGTGCATTTTGATGATGATAAAGTGGCTTGGTATGAGTTTTCTGAATTAGATCAAATAGAACACAGTTATGCTATTACGATACATAAAGCTCAACGGAAGTGAGTTTGACGTTGTAATTATGGTTATACCACCAACTGCTCCTATGTTATTAACTAGAAATTTGCTTTATACTGGAATAACTAGAGCAAAGAAGTTGTTGATAATTGTTGGTATGGAGAAAGTGGTTGAGTTTATGATACAAAATGTGGATAGCAAAAAAAGAAATACAGGTTTAGAATATAAAATGAGAACGGGGATTTAGGGGACGGTCCTAAAAATCCCTAAAATCAGGGAATCGGGGACGGACCTTGAAATAAAATTTCTTAGTGTACTAATTTTCTAATAATTTATTTCATTTCTCGACTAACATTACAGAATATATAAATTCTAAAATTATCAAGCAGGCACCTCTCAAAGCAAGTTTGAGATTCTCCTACTTGATAATTAAAGAATTTCTAATATTCTTTCATTTGCATTTGAAATTTCATAAATTATTAGAAGATTAGTAATAAAGAAAAAATATTAAAGAAGGTCCGTTCCCACAGTCCCTAAAAAACGGGATTTTTAGGACCGTCCCCAAATCCCTGTTATAGGAAGAAGGTGAGTGTTAAAAATTTTTATGATTGGATTTTAGATTTAGTTTATCCACCAGTGTGTGGAATTTGTGGAAAGTTTAATCAAGATTTTTTATGCAAAAAATGTCAAAAAATGCTAGAGACAGAAGCGAAATTCCAGATAGATAAAGTTGATAATCAAAAATATTTTTTCGAAAGTCATTTATATATTTTCAAATATGAAGGAATAATAAGAAAGTTGATTCTAAATTACAAATTTAATGAAAAATCATTTATATATAGAACCTTTGTAAATTTTTTGTTAAAAAATGAAAAATTCTTTAAAATTTTGCAATCTTATGATACAATAATTCCGGTTCCAGTAAGTTCAAAAAGAATGAATGAAAGAGGATATAATCAAAGTGAATTGTTAGCTAATGATATAGTAAAACAAATTACTGAAACAAGTATAGAAAAAGCTGAAGGTGAGTGTGTTACAGATTGTCTTATAAAAAATAAAAATATTATTGAACAAAGCAAATTGAATAAAGAGCAGAGACAAAAAAATATACAAGGTGTATATATTTTAAAAAATAAAGAAAAACTAATTAATAAGAAAATATTATTAATTGATGATATATATACAACTGGAAGTACAGCAAATGAATGTTGTAAAGTTTTGCAAAAAGCAAAACCTAAAAAAATAGATGTATTTACTGTAGCAAAAGACTAAAAGATATAAAAAATAAATGAAGATGTGTCAAAAAACAGACAAAATGTCGCACGAGAAACGTCCCCAATGCGACATGGACGAAGGAGGAAATAATGGAAGATTTAGTTGAAAGTATTTTAGATTATATACGTTCTGATTATACAGATTATGCTGTAATGATAAATGGGGAATGGGGGGCAGGTAAAACTTATTTTTGGAACAATAAAGTTAGAAAAAAAATAGAATCTATGCAACTAAATGGTAGAAGATATACAACAATCTATATGTCTTTATATGGTATATCAAATTTAGAGGAAATAAGTAAAAAAATCTTTATAGAAACAACACAATTAATGGATAAAAATTTAAGAAAATTTATGAATAATAATGAGCAAAAAACAATTCCTGAATATGCAAAAACAGGAATTGATATGGCGAATTTATTTGGGGTAACACAAAATGGAGACAAATTAGATTATGCTGAATTTTTCTCAACTGATGATAAGGTTTTATGTTTTGATGACTTAGAAAGAGCAAATGTTGATGTTATTGATATTTTAGGCTATATCAATAACTTTGTTGAGCATGATCATATTAAAACAATAATAATTTGTAATGAAAAAGAATTGTCAACAAAGCTAAAGAGTTCAAACTTAGAGATGAAAACATTTATTGCGACATATTTATTAGATAAACAAAATGAATTGACAAAGGCAGATAAACCGATAGTTGAGAAAATACAAGATAAAATAGAGCATGTTTTTGATAAGGCAAATGATTATGAAAGAATTAAAGAAAAATTAATTGGTGAAACTTTCGAATATGCCCCAAAATTTGATTATATAATAAACGGAATTTTAATGAGATATGAAAGTAATCCTGATTTAATTAGATTTTTAAGAGAAAACACAAGACTTATAATCTCAACATTCAACAAGAGTGGAACAAGAAATTTAAGAATTTTAAAACATGCATTAAATGATTTTAAAAAGATATATGAGATGGTTAGTAAAGCATATCCAAACACAAGTAATAGAGTAATGCAAACAATGTTGATATTTACAATAGCTGTTTCATTTGAAATAAAAGCAGGAAAAATTACAAAAGACAAATTTGTAAATATCAAAGATAATGAAGAATATAAAGCTATTCTAGTATCTTCTAGAATTTTAATGGACAACAGACAATTCTATATAAAAGAATTTGATAATAATTATTATTATAATTTTAAATCAGATTATCGTTTCTTTAAATTTATAGAATATTATGTTAGAACACGTATTTTTGATATGAAAATATTTAAGGAAAACATGGAAACTATTATAAATACAATAGACACTGAAAATTTACCAGCATATAAAAGATTGTTGACTGAAGAATATTGGAAAATAGCAGATGATCAATTTGATGGTGTAATAGAAGAAGTATATAATGATGTAAAAGAAGGAAAACTAGAACTGATTGATACTGTAAAAATATTTGCATATTTTAGTTATTTCTCAAGAAAAGGCTTAATAAATTATGATTTGAAAACACTAAAAAATACATTTTTTACAGGAATGAATTTAGCTTCATTAAAATCAGAGTATTGTCCAAATCCAAAGGAAGAATTAGGAAAAGTTGCAATAGATGAGTTAGAAGAAGATATGGATGATATTTTAAAACACTTTAATATGTTGAATGATCAATTACTAGATAAGAAGTATAAAGAAATATCAGATGACGTAATGAAATGTATTCCAATGAAAATGGAACAATTTTATGATAAATTTGATAAACAATGCATGCAAATACCAATATTTAAATATGCTGATCCATATCAAGTATTCCAAAGAATTTCATGTGCAAGTAATGAAGATATTGTTTTGATTAAAGAAAAACTTGTAGATAGAGCAGAGAGATATACAAAACAAATAGAACCTGAAATGAAAAATATTAAACAGCTAAAGCAAATTATTGACGATTATTTAAAAGGAAAAGATCCATCTATAAAAAATGTTATGTTAAAGGAATTTGCAAAAGAATTAGGATATATTTTAGATAAATATAAACCAAGTTTCTTGCCTAGAAAAGAGGAAAAGATTGAAGAAGTAGAAGAATAACTACTTCTTTATTTTTTTTGACAAAAAATGAATAAAAAACAAGTAATAAGAAATAATAACAATATAAACAAAATTTGAAACAAAAAGGGAGGAAAATTATGAAAGCAACTGGAGTTGTAAGGAGAATAGATGATTTGGGAAGAGTAGTAATTCCAAAAGAAATAAGAAAAACATTAAGAATAAAGGAAGGAGATCCACTTGAAATTTTCACAGATAGAGAGGGACAAGTAATATTAAAAAAATATTCACCAATAGGAGAATTATCTGAATTTGCAGCAGGTTATGCTGAGACATTATCAAAAACAACAGGTCATATTGCATGTATAACAGATAAAGATACAATAATAGCAGTATCAGGAGGTTCTAAAAAAGAATTTCTAGAGCAAGATGTAAGTCAAGAATTAGAACAATTAATGGAAGATAAAGAAGTATATACAAGTAAAGATAATAGTGACATTGCTATGCCTATTACAAAAAATGATAATCAAGAAAGAAAACATAATGCACAAGTTGTTTATCCAATAATATCGAATGGAGATACGATAGGAACTGTGATATTAATGTCAAAAGAAGCAAATGGAAAAATGAATGATGTTGAGAAAAAAGTAGCTCAATCAGCCGCAACATTTTTAGGAAGCCAAATGGAAATTTAGCTTGTCTTTTTAAAATTATTTTCATCAGTTAATCCGACTATATAATCAATAGAGGTTTCGTAAAATTTTGCAAGAGTAATAAGATGTTGTATAGGAATAGTTCTTTTACCTTTTTCATATTCAGAATAGTATTGTTGAGAAATTCCTAATAATTTTGCAACATCTTTTTGGTACATATCGTGATCTTCTCTTAAATCTTTAATTCTTTTAAATTCCACTGTAACCTCCTTGTAAACCTTAAAAAATTTAATTATATTTTAGCAAAAAATTTTTATAAGTAATCTAAATACATTAAAAGTCGTGTATGTAAATGTGTTTTTAGCTGTATACAGTATATAAAATGTAAAAATGAATATTAGAATTTAAAGATTGAATTAGAAAACTTGAAATAGTGAATTGTAGCTTATTTTAAAACTAACAATGATATAGAAGATAATGTATATAAAATATACATAATTAATTGTGTGCGAAATTTAAAAGTAGTAGAATAAATAGCAAGATTTTCTTGCTATTTTCGTAGTTATGTAGTAAAATTAGGACATATCTAAATTTAATAATTTGTTGCAATATAAAAATAATTAAATAATAAATAATATAAAAAAGAAAGGAAATGACGTAAATGAAAGCAATAGAAATAAGAAACAAATACTTAAATTTTTTCAAAGAACATGGACATGCAGTAATACCATCAGCACCATTAATACCAGAAAATGACCCATCAGTATTATTCACAACAGCAGGAATGCAACCATTAGTACCATATCTATTAGGTGAAAAACACCCACAAGGAACTAGATTAACAGACTATCAAAAATGTGTAAGAACAAACGATATTGATGAAGTAGGAGACAATAGACATCTAACATATTTTGAAATGTTAGGAAACTGGTCATTAGGAGACTATTTTAAAGATGAGTCAATCCAAATGAGTTTTGATTTCTTAACAAAGGAATTAGGAATACCAGTAGAAAAGTTATCAGTAACATGTTTTGCTGGAGATGAAGACTGTCCAAAAGATGAAGTTTCAGCAAACGCATGGAAAAGAGCAGGAATTCCAGAAGAAAGAATATATTTCTATGGGAAAGATGATAACTGGTGGATAGCAGGAGAAGAAGGACCATGTGGACCAGATACAGAAATGTTTTATGATACAGGAAAACCAGCATGTGGACCAGATTGTCAGCCTAGTTGCGATTGTGGAAAATATGTCGAAATATGGAATAATGTTTTTATGGAATATTTCAAAGACCCAAATGGGTATTCTAAATTAAAACAAAGAAATGTAGATACTGGATTAGGATTAGAAAGAATGACTATGTTATTACAAGGAAAAGAAACACCTTTTGATACAGAATTATTCTTACCAGTAATGGATAAACTAGAAGAAATTCAAAAAGTAGATATAATTGAAAGTAGAAGAATAATAGCAGAACACTTGCGTTCAAGCATGATGATTATATCTGATGGTGGTAGACCAAGTAATTTGGATAGAGGATATGTCTTAAGGAGATTAATAAGAAGAATGATAAGACATATGAACAAATTACAAATAGATTTAAATGAATTATCAACTTTAATAGATATAAATGTTGATAACCTAAAAGAAATGTATCCAGACTTAGAGAAAAATAGAGAAGTTATAAAAAATGTAATAATAGAAGAAAAAAATAAATTCGTAAAAACACTATCACATGGCGAAAGAGAATTTGAAAAACAAGTTGCAAAATTAAAAGAAAATAACGTAGACACAATTCCAGGAACAGTAGTATTTAGACTTTATGATACTTATGGATTTCCACCAGAAGTAACAAAAGAGTTAGCTGAAGAAAATGGATTTAAAGTAGATTTAAAAGAATTTGAAAAATTATTTAAAGAGCATCAAGAAAAATCAAGACAAGGAGCAGAACATAAATTTAAAGGTGGACTAGCAGATCAAAACGAAAACACAAGCGCATATCATACCGCAACACATCTTTTACATGAAGCATTAAGAGCAGTATTAGGAGAGCATGTAAAACAAAGTGGTTCTAACATAACAGAAGAAAGATTACGTTTTGACTTTACACATCCACAAAAAATGACAAAAGAAGAAATCCAAAAAGTAGAGGATTTAGTAAATGAACAAATAAAAAGAGATTTGCAAGTCAAGTGTGAAGAAATGAGTTATGAAGATGCTAAAAAATCTGGAGCAATAGGACTATTTACAGATAAATATGGAGATAAAGTTAAAGTATATACAATAGGAGATTTCAGCAAAGAAATTTGTGGAGGACCTCATGTAACACACACAGGTGATATGGGAACATTTAAAATAAAGAAAGAAGAGTCTAGTTCTTCTGGAGTTAGAAGGATTAAAGCAGTTCTAGTGCAATAGGGACGGCCCCAAAATGCACTAATTTATGCAAAAGGGACATGTCAGGTTGTCACCTTTGCATGCTTCAGTGCAAAGTAACACGTCCCCAATGCACCAAATGCGAAGAAAGGAATGAGAGTAAAAATGGAAGATTGTATTTTTTGTAAAATAATTAAAGGTGAAATTCCTTCAACTAAAGTGTATGAAGATGATGAAATATTAGCTTTTAATGATGTGAATCCAGCTGCACCTATTCATATATTAGTAATACCAAAAAGGCATATTAGTTCTTTAGCAGATATGAAGCCAGAAGATGAAAAATTGGTTGGTAAAATTTATGGAGTTATAAATAAAATTGCTGAAGAGAAAGGCTTTAAGGACGAAGGATTCAGAGTTATTGTAAATTGTGGTAAAAATGGTGGGCAAGAAGTAATGCATTTACACTTCCATATCTTAGCAGGAAAACAATTAGGGGAAAAAATAGTATAATTATGTATATTAAATTCTACTAATTTTACGAAAACTATACACTTTTTGTAATAAATGTGGTATAATTATAATAGAGTGAAAAGAGATACGGAGGTAAAAAATTATGTTTGAGAGTAAATATAGTAAAGTATTAACTGTAATATTAGTAATAGTAATAATAGCAGTATTAGGATTACTAGGATTTTTAGCATACAACTATTATCAAAACTATATAATATCTAGGGATACATCAGCATTTGTTGATGACTTCCAGGGAGAAGTTGCTGATGGACAGGCAAATGATACTAATACAACAAATTCTAGTGATGAAAACCCATTTGAACAATTACAAGATTCTAATACTTCTTCAGGTAGTACAACACAAAGAACATATAAAGGATTTGGAGTATTAGGAACAATGGAAATTCCAGCAACAAATTTCAAATATCCTGTTTTAGAGAAAGTAACTAAAAAGTCTATAGAAACAGCAGTGGCTCTTCTATATGGTGTAGGATTAAATGAACCAGGAAATAGTGTTATTATAGGACACAACTATAGAAATAACTTATTTTTTTCAAATAATAAGAGATTAAATATTGGGGATAAAATTTATATTACAGATAATGACGGACAACAATTAACATATACAATATATAATAAGTTTGAAACTACACCAGAAGATACATCTTTCTATCAAAGAGATACAGGTGGAGTTCCAGAAGTTACATTATCTACTTGTACAGATGATAGTAGTGCTAGATTGATAATTTTAGCAAGAGCTGACAATTACAATGCTTAAATATTAAACGAAAAATAATAAAATAGAAATTAGAAGAAAAGGAATTATAATATTTTATAAAATTCCTTTTCTTTTTTTCAAAAATTGTATATAATACATAAGAAAAAGAAATGATCATAATTTTAAAGATAAAAAATAAAATACCTTAAAAGCTGAAATGAAAGTTTAAGGAATTGATAAAAAAGGAATGAGGACAAAATGAATAAAAAACAAGCAAAAGAAAGAATTGAAGAATTAAGAAATAAAACAGAATATTATGCTAGAAAATATTATGATGAGGACAATCCAGAAATATCAGACTTTGAATATGACATGTTAATGGTAGAATTGAGAAATCTAGAAAAAGAATATCCAGAATTTCAATCAAAAGACTCATTAACACAAAAAGTAGGAGGACATGTAAAAGAAGGATTTGCAAAAGTAACACATGAAGTACCATTACAAAGCTTGCAAGACGTATTTAGTATAGAAGAAGTAGAAGATTGGGTAGAAAAAATAGAGCAAAAAGCAAAAGAAAATGAAATAAAAGATGTTAAATATGTTGTAGAAACAAAAATAGATGGTTTATCATCAGCATTAGAATATAAAGATGGTAAATTTGTAAGAGGAGCAACAAGAGGAAATGGTTTAGTAGGAGAAGATGTTACAGAAAATTTAAAAACAGTTAAAACTATACCACAAGAAATAAAAGATAAAATCAATATAACAGTTCGTGGAGAAGTATTTATTAGCAAAAAAGACTTTGAACAAATGAATCAAGAAAGAGAAGAAAATGAAGAAGAATTATTTGCAAATGCAAGAAATGCAGCAGCAGGTTCACTAAGACAGCTAGATAGTAAAATAACAGCAAAAAGACCATTAGATATATATATATTTAATGTGCAAAAAATAGAAGGAAAAGAATTTAATTCTCATTTTGAAGAATTAGAATATTTAGATAAATTAGGATTTAATGTAAATCCAGTTAGAATTTATTGCAAAACAATTGAAGAAATAAAAAATGCAATTCAAAAAATAGGTGATGACAGAGAAAATTTGACATTTGGAATTGATGGAGCAGTAGTAAAAGTAGATGATTTACATTTTAGAGAAATATTAGGAACAACAGCTAAAACTCCAAGGTGGGCAGTTGCATATAAATATCCACCTGAGCAAAAAGAAACAATTTTAAAAGATATTATATGCCAAGTTGGAAGAACTGGAGTAATAACGCCAATGGCAATCTTAGAGCCAGTTAAAGTTGCTGGTTCAACAATATCAAAAACAACACTTCATAATGAAGATTTTATAAAAGAAAAAGAATTAAAAATAGGGGATACAGTTGTAATCCAAAAAGCAGGAGATGTAATACCAGAAATAGTAGAAGTAAAAAAAGACAAAAGAACAGGAAACGAAAAAGACTTTGAAATGCCAAAAACTTGTCCTGTGTGTGGAGCACCAGCAATAAGAGAAGAAGGAGAAGCGGCAATAAGATGTACTGGAATAGAGTGTCCAGCAAAACTATTTAGAAATCTAGTCCATTTTGTATCAAGAGAAGCAATGAATATTGATGGATTAGGAGAAAGTATAATTCAACAATTACTTGATAGAAAATTAATTGCAAATATTGCAGATATATATACCATGAAATTTGAAGATATTGCATCATTAAAGAAAAATGGAAAAAAATTTGCTCAAAATTTGGTAGATAGTATTGAAGCAAGTAAACAAAACGACTTATACAGATTAATAACAGCATTAGGAATAAGGCATGTAGGAACAAAAGCATCAAAAATATTAGCTAAAAAATATAAAAATATAGATAATTTAGTAGAAGCAAATTTCGAAGATTTAAGCACAATTGCCGATATTGGTCCAGTAATGGCAAATAGTATAATCGAATTTTTCGGACAAGAACAAACAAAAGATTTGATAGCAAAACTAAAAGAAGCAGGAGTTAATACAACATCATTAGAAGAAGAACTGGCAGACAATAGATTTGAAGGAAAAACATTTGTATTAACAGGAAGTCTTGAAAAATTCACAAGAGGAGAAGCAAGTGATATTATAGAAAAATTTGGTGGTAAAGTATCTAGTTCAGTATCTAAAAAGACAGACTATGTATTAGCAGGAGAAGAAGCAGGAAGCAAGCTAACAAAAGCACAAAGTCTTGGAGTAACAATAATAACAGAAGAGCAATTTGAAGAAATGATAAGTTAGGTGGTTAGTTTGGGGACAGGTTCGGAGTGACCATTTTTGGATACTTTGGGGACGCCACTAACCAAATAGTGATAAATTCTTAAGAAAGGAACGAAAAAATTAATGGAAGATTATACATTTGAAAGAATGTGGTTTGACCTAAAAAATGGATATCAAATATATTATACTTATGTTGGAAATAGATATCTTTTATTTAAAACTGCAGAGAATTGTTATACACAGAAACTATTATCAGATCACAAAAAAAATCCACAACCAAAAATGTTGATGTTGACTTTAAAAAGAGTCAAAGAGATGTTTCCACATATGGAAGATATCGAATATAAAATGACAACAGATGATTAAATGATAGATTTCATCATAAAAGGTTATTAATAAATAAAAATTAAAATTAAGAAAGTTGGAACAAAAAAAATAAATTAGAAATTGAAAATAAAAAAAGATTGATAGAAAGGTATGAAATAAGAATGGCAACAATTATTGATGGAAAAGAATTAGCAAAAAAAATAAGAAAAGAATTAAAAGTTGAATGTGATGAATTAAAATCAAAGGGAGTAAATCCAAAACTTGCAGTAATAATGGTTGGAGACAATCCAGCATCTAAAGTGTATGTAAGAAACAAAAGTAGAGCTTGTGAAGAAATCGGGATAGAATATGAAGAACATCTTTTATCAGATGAAACAACACAAGAAGAATTGATTGATTTAATAAAAAAATTAAATGAAGATAAAACTATAAATGGAATTTTATTACAAAGTCCAGTACCAGATCATTTAAATATAAATCAAGCATTTAAAACAATCACATATAGAAAAGATGTGGATGGTTTCACACCATCAAGTGTGGGTAAATTGTGTATAGGAGAAGATACATTTATATCATGTACGCCATATGGTGTTATGAAAATGTTTGAAGAGTATAATATTGACTTAACAGGTAAAGATGTGGTAATATTAGGAAGAAGTAATATTGTTGGAAAGCCTTTGATACAATGTTGTTTATCAAAAAATGCAACTGTTACAGTATGCCATTCTAAAACTAAAAATTTGAAAGAGCATACAAAAAGAGCAGATGTAGTAATTTCAGCAATCGGAAAAGCTAAATTTGTTACTAAAGATATGGTCAAACCAGGAGTAGTTATAATTGATGTTGGAATCAATAGAAATGAAGATGGAAAACTTGTTGGTGATGTTGATTTTAAAGAAGTTGAACCAATAGCAAGTTATATAACACCAGTTCCTGGAGGAGTTGGGCCAATGACAATAGCTATGCTTATGAATAATGTTATAAAAGCAGCTAAAGAACAAAACGATGAAAATACAATGTTTTAAATAAAAATTCCTGTAATAGAGTATTAAATAAAATAGTCTATTGCAGGAAAATTAAAAATTTTATTATTTATTTTATTCAAAAATTTAGTCATTTATTATTATTTCGATAAAATCCAAAAAAAGAAGATGAAATTAGAAATAGGAAGGTGGAATATATACAATAAATTTATGAGAAATTTAGAAGAAAAGAGATTTTGGATTTGGTTTTCTATGGTAGAAAATTTAGGGAGTAGAAGGAAGCAAAAACTATTAGAAATCTTTAAAAATCCAGAAAAAATATATAATTTATCAAAAAAAGATTTAATGGGAATTGATGGTATAGGGGAAAAGCTAGCAGAAAATATTATTGATGAAAAAATAAAAAAACAAGTTGATGAGCAGATAAGAAAGATGAAAGAATTAGGTGTGGATATAATTTCAATAAATGATGAAAATTATCCACAAGTGTTAAAAAATATATATGACTATCCTATAAGTCTATTTGTAAAAGGGAATATTAAAGATTTGCAAGGGCCTTCTATTGCGATTATTGGTTGTAGAGAAGCGAGCGAATATGGAAAAAAGGCTGCAAAATATTTTGGATATAGTTTAGCGAAAAGTGGATTTAATATAGTTAGTGGATTAGCAAAAGGTGTGGATAGTTATTCACATATCGGAAATCTCAAGGCTAAAAAAGTGGATAACTTATCCACATGTGGAAAAGTTGTCTACAATTCTCTATTTGCAATTGGCAATCCTATAGCAGTAGTTGGTAGTGGCTTAGATATTATATATCCAAAAGAAAATGAAACTTTACAAAATGAGATATTGAAGGTTGGTGGTACTATTATTTCTGAGTATCCATTAGGAACTATGCCAGATAAGATGAATTTCCCAGCTAGAAATCGTATAATTAGTGGCTTAAGTGAAGCGGTGCTAGTTATAGAAGCTAAAAAGAAAAGTGGAACACTATTAACAGTTGATTTTGCCTTAGAACAGGGAAAAGAGGTTTTTGTTGTACCACGGCAATATTAATTCTTTAAATTCTATTGGTACAAATGATTTAATTAAACAGGGAGCAAAGCCTGTTACTTGTTATGAAGATGTATTAGAAAACTTGTAATAAAAAATATTTGTACTTGAAATGAAAAATTTTCGAAAAAGTATTGACTTTTGTTCTAAAATGGTTTATACTTCTAAATGTGCTCAAATAAAAAGAGCATAGATGCTCCCTTAGCTCAGTTGGTCAGAGCAACCGGCTCATAACCGGTGGGTCCAAGGTTCGAATCCTTGAGGGAGCACCATTTTTTTAAATTTAATATTTGGGCAGGTGGCCGAGTGGCTAAAGGCGGCAGACTGTGGTCTTTGGTTTAAAAACAAAACCTAAACTTGCAGCTCATATAAGTGATTATATGATGAACATCGGGCTAATTCGGGGAAACCTTAACAGGAAAGCTGATGGCAATCCCGAGCTAGGAAAGAAATTTCCGAGTGTAGAGACTTTATACCTGATATCTTCATTAGAAGATAAAGAGAAAGTCCAGACTACAAACATAATTAATTATGGTAGTGAAAACTATAGTAGTAAGAAATCTGTTCTCATTCGAGTACGAAGGTTCGAATCCTTCCCTGCCCACCAAAAAGTTGAAATTTTAACCTATTTCGGCTTTTTTTATTTTTATTCAAAATTATTTGTAAGTATTGATAATCCTTCATTCTAGCCATTTTCATTATTCAAACTATATTTAAAATTATTTACAATTTTTTATTGTTTTTTGTTTCTGCACAGAAATTGCACGAGTTATAAAAATACGGTACTATTTAACAATAAAATATTATTAAACAGTATCGTATTTTTATTATTAGTCTTGTTCTGCCGTATCAAATGTTGAATCTTTAAAAAATTCTCCTAAGGTAATTCCAAATCCTTCGCAAATATGTAATAAGGTATCCAATTTTATTAACTCTGTTTTACCACTCATAAATGTTGAAATTGTAGAACAAGGTATTCCAGACATCTTGCATAATCTCCATACATTCATATTTTTTTCTTTCAAATAAAATTTAATTCTTTTTCTAATTGCATCTGATAATTTCATTTTATTAATCCTCCTAAAAATCGCTAAAAATCAATAAAATTATATATAAATGCAATTATGTACCACTTTGGTAAATTGAAAAAGCATAAAATATTTTCAATTTATCGAACTAATTTGTTGCATTGAAAATTTCAATATGCTATAATGGAATTACTTCAATTCGCCAAACCATATAAATTTATTAAATATGTTATAAACACTAGTAAAAGTAGTATAATTATTCAATAAGTAAACAGAATAATATAAATTGGTGAAATGAGGTAATAAAAATGGCACAAAATACAAATAAAATAATAGTTCAGAAAATCAAAAGAAAAAATGAAAGGAATGGATTTAATTATGAAAAAATTAAAAGAGGGACTAAAATATGGTAAAAGAGGTATTACTCTTATTGCGCTTGTCATTACAATAGTACTAAATGCTAGCGCATGGTCATAATGAAAAAATGCTAGCATCCAAAACGCAAATTGAGAGTAAAAAAT